>JAYTON010000197.1:0-11611 GCA_043747725.1 Saprospiraceae bacterium | reverse complement strand
TGTCCACCTGTTTTACCGCCTTTCGGACGCGCAAAGGCGGGCTTCTTTGTCAAACCATCCGATGAGGGGGGACGATGTGAATTCGTACTGCTTTGAGCCCAATGACTTTTTAATAGAGCATTCTCTGAACGCAAGGTCATAACCTCCTTTTCTAAGGCACTTAGTTGGCTCATCAATAGCTTAACTAAATCTTGCATTCTATCTATATCTGTCCGTAAACTCATTTTTCTAAAACAAATCTTTTCGATAATTGATTTGTCCTAAGTAGTTACCTTTTAATTTACGAATTTGGCTATTGATTATCGCGCAACAGTCACATCACCTCGATATAGTAATTTAATGCCATCTTCAAACTCTACTTCAACGAGATAAACATATACGCCTTGTTGTACGAGTTTGCCTCTAAAAGTACCATCCCAACCTTGCGACGGATCGCTTGTTGGCGAGAGGTTCTGATTCTGGAACAGCAACTCGCCCCAACGGTCGTAGATACGGATAAAATTGATAGCTTTTACGCCTACGCCAGAGAAAACGCCGAAATAATCATTTTTATCATCATCATTCGGAGAAAATACGTTTGGAATAAAAATATTACGATTCCGCTCCAACTCTACAGCGATTTCCGCTAAGCCTACACAACCATTGACGTCTGTAACGCGCAACTTATAGGTGCGATCATCCAACGGTTTTACGAGAGGTCGAAGAGGTTCGCTTGTAAAAGTCAAGTAATCTTTAGGTGTCCAAGAGACCGAATCAATAGGCAATGAGCCACTGATAATTGGATTCAAACGCACTTCAGTTCCCAAACCGACAAGTATGCGAGGCGTTGGAATAGAATCAACAATATCAGCGAATTTTATGATAATCGGGGGCGGCTCACTGATAGTAATATTGGTTGTATCAGAACAGCCTGTTATTTGTTCAGTAATAGTGATGAGATGCTCTCCTGCAAAAACAGGGACTTGATAACCAACAGGATATTGCGGTCCATTATCTACTGAAATAGTAAAAGGATGTAAATAAGTGCTACCAAAAGCAGTATCCAATTTCACAAAAGTTAATTCTGAATTACAATGCGGCGATACAGGCGGCTCGAGGAAATAATAAATTTTATCAGGTTGAGTCACTTGAACTGAAATAGAATCGGAGCAACCTTTTTTATCAGTAGCTGTAATGTAATAAATGCCCGATTTCAAACTGAAAGCAGAATCTGATTTAGAAACATTCGGCGACCAATTATAAGTAGTTGAACCACCATTGCCACCTGTCCGAATGAGTTTTATTCTACCATCGTCTGCACCATAACAGGTAACATTGTTGGACTGATTAGCAATTGTATCCAATTGCATTTGTTGAGGCTGATTAATCTCTATACTGAGGGGGGCTGCTACACATTGATTTTTATCTGACACGACTACCGAATATGAGCCTGCTCCAACGCTAATGATGTCTTTTGTCGTAGAGCCATTGCTCCATGCATACGCGTAGGGCGGTGTTCCACCTTCTACAAGCACTTCCGCTTTGGCATCTTTCAGTCCAAAACAAGTCGGCTCTTCAATTTTAGGCGTCAGATAAGTAAGAGGCAATGGTTGAGGAATATCGACTGAATCTCTTTTAAAGCAAGTGCCATCTGATACCGTTACTTTTTGCCAACCACCGCATAGTTCGAGGGCTTTAGCTGTTGTTTCACCCGATGCCCATATGTAGGTGTAAATACCGGTGTTAGAAGAACCTCCACTGGCAATAGCAGTAGCTTTACCATTTCCTTTGTTTTGATTACAAACGCCAAAACAAGTGGTTGCCATAATATCCGTAAACGCGACATTGATATCACGAGGTGCAACCAATGGCACAGTCGTTACCAAAGGCTGACAGCCATTAAAATCAGTGACTGTAAATTGATAAACGCCCGCTTTCAATGATGCAAAAACTGCATTAGATGTCGGTTGACCGCCTGTCCAAGTATATCTATATGGTGCAGTACCACCTTTCATCACTAAAATGATGGTTCCATTGGCATCATCAGGGCAAGTTGGATTAGCCTGCGATGAATTGGCTGTGTCAATTGTAATGGGTGCAGGTGCTTTCACGACTGCAAATGTATCTTTCAAACATCCATTGCTAAGTGTAATGGTTACTTTGTAAGTACCCGCTTGTAGATTTTTAATACTGTCAATGACGCCACCATTATCCCACTTATAGTCTGTGACTGTTGCTCCTGCAGGAGGCGTCACTTTCAATTTAGCTACACCATCGCTTTTTTCAAAACAAGTCGCATTTTTAGTTGAAACGGTCACAATTGGTTTTATAGGAACAGTAATAACGAACGAACGACTTTGAGTACAATTTGAAGCATCCGTCACGGTCACAGTATAAGTACCAGCTATCAAATTGGAAATAGTAGGTTGATTATCAGCTACGCTGCGACTCCATCTATACGTAAATCCTGAGGCACCACCCGAAGCAGCGATAGTAATTGTACCATCATTGCCTGTCAGACAAGATTCATTTTTTAAATTAACGGAATCAATTTTAATAACATTTGGCTGTGTGATTGTGAAAGAAGAATCCAATTTACAGCCATCTTGGTCTTTTATACTGAGGGGGTAATTGCCCGCCTTTAAACTTTGAGCTAAACTTGTAGCGACATTATTTGTCACAGTCGTAACGCCTGTCCAAGTAAAAATATAGGGTGTATTGGTCGAGCCACTTGCCGTAACGAGTACTGTACCTGTACTTGCACCATTACACAATGCATTTGTTACATTGGCTAATAAACTCAACAACCTTTGCACAGGCACTGTAAACGAATCCACAGATTCACAAGTATTATCACTAATGGTTACAAAATATTTGCCTGCTCCTAAATTTGGATTATTAGAAGTGGTGCTGACATTTGTTATATTATTGCTCCATTTGAATGTATAATTGCCATTTACAGGCGAGCCACCTGTCACTGAACTGATTAAGATAGAGCCGCTCTTCACTTCTTTACATAAGGCAGGTGTAACATTTTTACTGGCAACAGTTATTGGAACTGCACCGATGGATACTCGAATTGAATCCCTACAGCCTTTAGAATCTGTAATTGTAGCAGCATAAGAGCCTGTTGCAAGATTAGTAATGGTAGAAGTGGTTGCACCTGTATTCCACAAATATTTATAAGGAGCCGTTCCACCCGAAGCATTTACACGTATAGAGCCGTTCGTTTGTCCCGAACAGGGCTGAGTGACCGTCGTTGGGCTAAATAATGCAGCTGGTTGGAAAACTTCTATAGAATCCTTTTTTACATCAGCTGTAGCATTTGTAATGGTGACATAATAAATCCCTGCGGCAAGGTTCACTATTTTGCCCGTATCACCTACTACCATTGTACCAAAGCCGCTTGTCACTTGGCTTGTTTTGCTTTGCCATGAATAGGAGAAAGGCGCGCCGCTTCCCGTCGGAATGATTTTAATGCGACCACTTTTTTCACCATTACAAAGCACACTATCCGCTGCTAATTTTACATTGACTGGCGATGAGCCGATTTTGATAGAGCCCGGAATGGTATCCTTTCCTAAAGGATTTCCATTAGCATCGCCTACTTCAAAAGGTGTCAATTTGCCATCAATTTTAACAGGTGAAATCGTTCCATTGGGTCCGATGGCTTTGAAACAGACTTCAAATAATACAGAATTATCAGGTCGTGTAACGCCACCATTTGTAAACCAAGAAACGACAATATTGCCCGGTATAAGCGTATTCAAAGAGTTTTCATCAAAACCGGGAATGGTTGAATTTTTTAAAGTATCATAAACTAATAAAGCAGGGTCGTAAGTAATATCAAATTGAAAAGCACCAATATTTGTAAAACCTGTAGCCGTCACCTTCACACAAGCAATACTGCCTGAATTGACAACCTCATTCGATACCTTAAACTGCACCGTTGGAAAAACAGCCTTACCTGTTCCATTACAACTTACTCCATCGGTAGCAATAATATCATATTGCCCTTCTTCAGGTACTGTAAAAGTCAAAGTGTTCCCATGTTTGCGTGTACCAGAAGTAATAGTGCCTACTACTGAGGGGTTACCATTTTTTTGAATGACTATATTATAAAGTGTAGAACCATCATATTCAGATAGACCGCCTACTACTTGAAAACTGCCTGACAGCGTACCTAAATTCTGGTTCGTAACTCTTATTGAATTTAAATAGACAACTGAAAATGTGTCCTTAGGCGTTTGATCTGCAATATTGACATTGACATTTACGCAAGCCGTATCGCCTTCTGCATCGGGTAATGTAGCATTAAAATTATATATGGTAGCTGGTGCAAAATATTGTTTCAACGGGCGACCATTGTTGAATCCATTTTGCAAGCTGCCATTATTGACGAAAGTATCCCTACCCGTTACATCTCCTCTGGCAATATACAGCCCATTGGTAGGTGCACTGCCATTAAAAGGCGATTTATTGATGCAAGCATCTGCTTTTACATCACTCCAACGAGGTCCGCTGATAGTTGGTGGACAATTGTAAAATATATAGCCGACGCCCGCAGTGGTTGAAGGCTTGGGGTCTTCAGTTAAGTTAGACCCTTGATTAGAGACGTAAAGGGTATCACCAAGACAAAGAAAATGTACATTATTGGAAAGTGCTCTTACGCCTGTTTTACGCGTTGTTTTTCCAGCTGATGCATTCCCTAAGCAAGGAGCTAATAAAGAGCGGGTTTGTAAAGTGGATTGTATGCCCATGAGCGGCTCAGGTACTTGAGCAGACGCTACCGAGCCGATGAGTAAGAGTGTTAAAATCGGTAAAAATCGTTTAAACATTTATATATATTTTAGAAAAGATTAATCGGAAAGGGAGCAAAAATAACCATCTCATAGCAAACAGTCAATTATTTTTTATCAGTGTGACAATTTCAACTTAACATTAAGCGAGTATTTTTCGGAATAAAAAACGTCTTCAAAAGGGATTTATTGCTTTGAATGGTTTGAATAACCACTCGAAAGGAGGCTTTTGACAATAGGTATATTTTACTATTCAAATTGATTGCCGAAATTAGATAAAACCCGAACAACTTATATAAAAGATACTTAATTTTTTCCTTTTGCTGCCTGCCTTTAAGATTTATTTTAAAACGGCATTATTAATTTTTTTTCTAAAAGTCCATTATTTTATCTAATTTTTTAAACATAAAAACCTGTGAAAAACATAATTTCAAAGGATAATTGAAGGAAAATATAAATTTTAGATTCAACGGCGTATCTTCGCGCCGCTTTTTTATGAATATGAATCTTATCATCGATATTGGCAATACAAGAGCTAAAATGGCTTTTTTTCATGAAAATGATTTCGTAGAGAAAGCGATTTTGGATAATCTAACGTTAGATGCTTTGTCCACTTATTTGAATGGGCACAATATCGAGGGCGTTATCATGTCCGTAACGGGTTATAATAATGAGGGGGTAGCTAAAATGCTAAGTGAAAAATATTTTTTTATTCAGCTCAATCATCTTACTCCCATCCCTATTCAAAATCTTTATAGCACACCCGAAACACTCGGAAAAGACCGATTGGCAGCGGTGATAGCAGCACAATTTTTAAGACCTAATGAAAATTGCCTCGTTATAGACTCTGGTACGTGCATAACGTACAATTTTTTGAGTAAATCAGGTCAATTTTTAGGTGGCAACATCGCTCCCGGCTTGAATATGAGGCTCAAAGCGATGCACCATTTTACTGCAAAATTGCCTTTGATTGAGCGAAATACTGAGGGGGGGGTAGATGACCTCGTCGGAAAAACAACCAAGCAAGCCATGCTCAACGGTGCACAAATCGGATTGCTTGCTGAAGTAGAAGGTTTCGCTCAACGTTTTCAGAAACAATTCGGCGATATACAGGTCATCGTAACAGGTGGCGACGGAGCGTTTTTGAATAAAAATTTAGCTATTGAAAAAATATATTTTGAACCCAATCTCGTTTTGATTGGACTGAATCGGATTTTGAATTTTAATAAAAAATGAATTTAAAGAAAATTATTATTTCCATTCTCTTGACTATCAATGCTTTAGCATCATATTCACAAATAGTTGATAATGATTATAAAAATAATCAACCCAAAGAGAATTCTCCTTTTTCACGCTACGGCTTAGGTAACCTATCCCCTCAGTATTTGATTGGTAATGGCTCTATGGGCGGCTTGACTGCTGCTTATCGCGACCCTTATTCTTACAATCCGCAAAATCCAGCCTCATTGGCTTATTTGCGGGCAACGGCTCTCGAAATAGGACTTTTTGCCAAATCCAACACTGTTTCAGATAATACTAATACTTCTAAAAGTTGGTCAGGCAACATCAATCACGTTGCTTTAGGTTTTCCGACATATAGTGTTATCAATGAAGTGCTTGACCGGAAGCCGCGTGCAACTCGTTGGGGTATGGGTTTTTCATTAATGCCTTTCAATACAGTTGGTTACAATGTGGCAACAGTTGGAAAAGCAATCAATACAGATACAGTAAATGTGCTGAATTACTACATCGGTAGCGGGGCTTCTTATCGCTTGATGTGGGGCAATGGCGTAAGCTACAAAGGCTTTTCAGCGGGTGTCAATCTCGGGTTTGTTTTTGGCAAAATGAATTATATCCGTCAAACAGAATTAGGTTCAAACTTGGTTACGCCATATGCTAATTACTTTGAAGATAGTTATAATTTGAAAGGATTTACTTGGAATGCGGGGGTTCAATACGATATTACGCTTGACCCTAAGAAGCAATTCAATGATAAAGGCAATAGAAAACACATTCTGATAGGCTTATACGGCAATCCATCTACAAGTTTTAATACAACCTCGGGTAGCTATTATCGCCGTACAATCATCGGCGTCACCACCGATTCTATTAGTAGTACCACCGATATTAAAGGTAAAGGAAAGTTGCCATCAGAATTTACAGCAGGTGTTTCCTACGAAAATGGTTTGGCTTTAAAAATTGGAGCAGAATATACTACTTCAAAATGGAGTGGCTATAAAAACGATGCCCGCCCTGAAACGTTGAGCGATGCCACCCAATTTGCAGTTGGTGCTGAGTTTATACTGAATAAAAATAAATTAAAAACAGAAGAAGAAAAGGTGCGTTGGCGGCTTGGTTTCCGAACAGGCAAAGACCCGCGCAGTTTGCAAAATGAGCAATTGACTACTCAATCAGCATCAGCAGGTTTGTGTTTGCCTTTGCGTGTAGGGCGAGGTTCGCAGATTTCTTACCTCAGTCTCGGTTTTGAATTGGGGAAAATAGGCACACCCAAATTAAAAGAAAATTTCTTTAAAATCACTGCTGGTTTTACGTTAAATGATAATACATGGTTCTTGAAAAGGAAATTCCAATAGAAAAAATCAGAAGTTAAATATCTAACCCTAATAAAAATGTCGAGACAACTGCTGTTGTTTCGACATTTTTATTAGGGAAATTTACGAATAATTTAACTTAATGCATCGCTTTATATTCTTTATAAATGACCGTCGCAAGCGAATCAATTTGCTTCCATTCAGGAATCACATCTCTATCGCATAGAGCACCACCGTTTATTTTAAAACGAGATGTATCGCCTGTATTAAAAATCATATAGACTTCAATGCCTCTTCTGCCGACACAAGGCATTTTCCCAGGGACTATCTCCATGCCGTCTGGGATTTCTACCATTTTAAGCATATTGTCGTAGAGCATTTCAATCCGTTCTTTCGATATAATGATGTCACTCTTAGATGTATCGTTGCCCATGCATTCCATATAAGTCAAAATGGCATTTGAACTATCCTTAACATTGATGCTGATGGTTCTTATCATAGGATTGGGAACTACTGCACCACCGTCAATGTACCTTATTTCCCTAATCCCCTTAGCAATATCCGTTTTTTCAACAATGGCAGCTTCTTTTTCTTTTTCTGTTTTGAAATCACACGCCGCTAAAATCATCAAGATACTGAGGGATATCAATAATTTTGAAGAATTCATAAATATGGATTTTATAATTGAAACAAATGTAGATTTACTTTTCAAAAAGCTTAAAATTAATACAAAAAACGTTTGATAATACTTTGATTATCAAACGTTTACACATTTTTGCGGAGACTAAGAGATTCGAACTCTTGAAACCCTTTTGGAGTTTACGCACTTTCCAGGCGCGCTCCTTCAACCACTCGGACAAGTCTCCAATCATAAAGCTGAATACCAGTTTATATTTATTGATAAAAGTCTTTTACTTTTATTTTTGACTGATAAAGCCTATTTTCAAACGGCTGCAAAAATAGGTTTTTGATTTAATATATCAACCATAAACTTATAATTTGCTCAACAATTTTTTAAGGATATAAATCTCTCTCCATTAATCTTTCTTAGCCGTTACATCATATTTCAACCCTTTCCATTCTTTCAACACAATTTTGACTGAACCGACTGAAACGGGCGATTCTATCATCAGGGGTATTTTATTGGCATCGTTACTTGCCCATATTTTCATTTCAGTACCTTCTTTGAAAACATGACCACTGACTACTTGTGGCGATATTTTGATAGTTGACCATTTGCCTTGATCTCTAATTTTTTTATCTTCTTTGCCTAAAAATTTATATTTTAAAGGTACAATTTCTTCATCCAGCATCAATTTTATAGGAAACTCCTGACCAATAGTCGCGTTGGCATAATCCAAAGTGCGGCTATAATAAACGACGGAAAGCACATCATGCATACAATCATCGAGATTAATCAGTCCGCGTTTATAGATATTATTTTTATTATTCCCACGCTCATAGGATGCTTTTTTACTCGTTTGATCATAGCTTACTTTATCATATAAACGATAACTGCCTTCACTTACGTCCCGAATAGATAGCGTAGGGAGCATAGTCGTTTTTTCAACATAAGTATCATAATTGTCGCGCACTTTGTAGAACCATTCGTAGCTACCGTAAGTCCTACCAGTGGCAGCCAAGTGATATTGGGCACCTTCATCCGTGATTTTGAAATTGACTTCACCTGCTGGAATCCAAACGAAATTAAGATTGTAGTATATTTTATAGACTAACTCTTCACCAGATTGAAACGTCGAATTTTCAATCGGTCGGCAAGATTCATCTTTAGAGGATTTCAATATAGGCGCATTTGTTCCTATGTTTTGAGTAGAATCAAGCGCACTATTTTGAGGAATTTGAGTCGTTTGATAGGGACTAAAAGCCATAATAGCTGTTAAAAAGGGGGCGAACAATAAACCGTTTCTAAGAGGATTTTTCATAGCCAAGTGATTTTGATATATTTGATTGAAGTATAAAAATTAAACCAATAAACGCTGGGATAATAAGGTTTATTATCCATAATGTAAACGTGGCAGCGAGGATACTGATTTTGTTTGCACTAAACATCCCCCACACTTGCAACGCTATTTCGCCTCTCGCCATAAGCCCAATTACTGGAGGCAACGGGATACTTGTTTGAAGCAAATAAATAGTAGCAATGCAAGAAGCCCCCCTCAGTATCGGCACATTAATGCCAAAAAAACGCAGCATAAAATAATACTGTACACTATATATTACATAACGTCCGAAAGCCCATAAAAGCGTTTTGGCTAACTCGCGCCGATTGTATTGCCGCATCACATTGATGCTTTTTATTAGACGTGGAAAACGGTAAAGGAAACGGATTTTTTTAAATATCGGTACCACGATTTCCAAATTCAAAAACATAACAAACAACAAGCAGATTAATACAGAACCCATGAAAATGATGCCTTGTAACACGTATTTATCTACCTGCCACAACTCTACCAAAAAGTATGCGAATCCCATAAATCCGAACGTTATTAACACGGTTTGTTGAGCCCAACTCCCTACAAACGTTGAGAAAATACCTTTCAAAGCATTTTTAGGCTTTAAAAATAGCAACCGACCCCCAAAATCGCCCACCCGATTGGGCATGAAAAGTGAAGTAGTGACGCCCGTTAAGACAGCTCTGTATCCTTTCCAAAAAGAAACAGACTCGGTGTGACGAATGAGAGGCAACCATTTCAGGGTTTCAGCTGCCCAATTCAACGGCATGAAAAGCATTGTCAAAACGAACCATGCCATATGCCGACCCTTCAGTTCAACGAAGAAAAGATTCCTTATTTCTTCAAAATTGTCTCTTTTAAATATATCGTACCATAATAATAGACCAAATAGAGCAAACACGATGGCTTTTATAAGCCAACTGATATAAGTGGGTTGTCGCTTAAAAAACAGCAATATTTTATAGTAATATCTCAATAAAATGATTTTTAAAGTTGTAAATATCCGTTTTTATTTCTATTCGGAATATAAATTTTTTTATTTATAAAACAATTATTTTAAAAAAATTTGTTTTAAAAACAAAAAATGGTTTAAATTTGCCTTGAAATATATTTTAAATTTATGTCCGAAGATAAAAAATACCGCATATTAGGTGTTGACCCCGGCACCAATTTTTTGGGTTACGCCATTTTGGAAGTAGATGATAAATCCCTTTCACTGATTGCTATGAGCACACTCGCCCTTTCGCATTTAGACGAACAACAAGAGAAATTGAAACGCATTTTTGAAAAATTGGATTGGGCAATCAAACATTTCAGACCCAACCAGATGGCGATAGAGCAGCCGTTTTTTGCGAAAAATGTGCAATCCATGCTTAAATTAGGTCGAGCTCAAGGGGTAGCAATAGCGGCGGCTATCAATAACAATATTGCTGTTGAGGAATACTTACCTAAAGAAGTGAAAAAATCCGTAGCTGGAAATGGTAATGCTGCAAAAGAACAGGTTGCTGCTATGCTGGGTCATATATTGGGCAGACCTATTGAACCGAGTTATTATGATGCTTCCGATGCTTTAGCTTTAGCTGTTTGTCATTTTTATTTGACCAGTAATGCCTTGGGTAAACGCAAAAAAAACAATTCATGGGCAGGTTTTTTAACAGAAAACCCGAAGAGAGTTATCAAATAGCAAAAGGCAACTAAAAATACAGGCTTGTTTGTTGAACGCAGTCTTTTTTTATTTGTATTACTTTGTCTTGTTGGATTTATAAGTCAATAACATCA
The DNA here is from genome assembly GCA_043747725.1 of Saprospiraceae bacterium. Classification (GTDB taxonomy): domain Bacteria; phylum Bacteroidota; class Bacteroidia; order Chitinophagales; family Saprospiraceae; genus JAAFJT01. Next base: position 529 of record JAYTON010000197.1, on the reverse strand, counting down.
TAAAAATTCATTTTATTTGGAAACTTGATATTAGGAACCCAAAAAGGATTCCCTTTCCAACCGTTGCTTGTTTTGCCGCTTAAACGATATAACATCAAAACAGCATCTTCCTCTAACCTTTTTGATAGTTTATTGTCTGTCTCTGATAATAACGTTCTTGTGCCTTTGCTAATTTCCCTATTTCGTCTTACAGCTATAACAAATTTTTGCGATGGTCTTCTTTGTAATAAGGCTTTGGCACAATTTGCATATTTAACTCCGTTCCAATCAACGTTATTTTTCTCTACTTTCTCTAATATACTTATAAAAATTTCCCCATTTACTTCATAATATTCCTTTTTTTCGTCATAAAAATTTAGAAGATTATCAATTTCTATTGGGTCAGATTCAGAAGGATTTAGCGCAAAAAAGTTTACACCGCCTGTTATGATGTTTAAAGCTTTATTATCAAGCACTTGTTTTCGTGTTGGTTTTATATTATCGGGGTAAATTAATTGTAACCCCTCAGTATTATTTGATACAATTTGTT
>JAYTON010000196.1:0-1866 GCA_043747725.1 Saprospiraceae bacterium | reverse complement strand
CTTAATTTTTTTGAAAAAAAATTAAGGCTTAAATGTAAATGCGTATAGGAAACTTTATTAAAATAAAAGGCCCAACCCTCAGTATTGGACTCTTTTTAATGATAAAAATACATAGCAGAATCGGGGTTCTGCACAACCATTAACCTCTTCGTGCTGCCAAAAGATACAGCACAGCCATCCTTACTGCTACCCCATTTTCCACTTGATTCAGTATGATTGAATTGGCGGAATCGGCTGCATCGGAAGTGATTTCCACACCGCGATTAATAGGTCCGGGATGCATGATAACGACTTGATTATCAATGCTTTCGAGCAAGGCTTTATTGATGCCGAAGTATTGTGAGTACTCTCTCAAAGAAGGGAAAAATTTAATGTCTTGACGCTCTAATTGTATGCGCAATACGTTGGCAACATCGCACCACTGAAGGGTTTTTCTGACATCATGTTCAACACCTACGCCTAACTTTTCGATGTGTTTTGGAATCAAAGTGGGCGGTCCACAAACCTTGACTTCTGCGCCTAATTTTTTTAAACAATAAATATTGCTCAAGGCTACGCGCGAATGCAAAATATCGCCAAAAATAGCCACCTTTTTACCCCCTACTCCACCGAGTTGACGGCGGATAGAATAGGCATCGAGCAGGGCTTGCGTGGGGTGTTCGTGTGTGCCATCACCTGCGTTGATGATGTTGGCGTTGATTTTTGAAGCCAAATAATGAGGTGCTCCAGGGGCAGGATGGCGCATCACGACCATATCTACTTTCATCGCCAATATATTATTGACGGTATCCAACAAGGTTTCACCTTTTGAAACGGAGGAAGCGGATGCTGTAAAATTCAAAACATCGGCGGAAAGGCGTTTTTCTGCTAACTCAAAAGAAATACGCGTGCGGGTCGAATTTTCAAAAAAAAGATTGACAATAGTGGTATCGCGCAACGACGGCACTTTCTTGATAGGGCGATTGATGACATCTATAAATTGGTCAGCGTTTTCAAAAATGAGATTAATATCATTCGCTGTGATGTCTTTGATACCCAGAAGATGTTTCGTAGATAATTGCTTTTCAGCCATTTATACATTTTTTATTTTTAAATGGAAGAAAATTTTAACTGATTAAAATTTTACATCGATGTTCGATTTCTTGAAATATTAATTAAGAAACCTTTTTTGGATAAATTAAAATGCGGTCTTCCCCTTCAGTTTCAGCCCATTCGACGCTCACGTAGGCATCGTCCAAAGCATCCATTGATAAGCCAATATAGTCAGGGCGAACAGGAATCTCTCTATTGAATCTTCTTTCTACTAAAACTAATAATTTGATGGATTTGGGGCGACCATAATGATTGAGGGCTGTCATGGCTGCTTGTACCGATCGCCCCGTATATAAAACATCATCAACAAGTATAATCCGTTGATTTTCAATGATAAACGGCATATCATTCACGTTGGCAGCCAATGGTTTTTTACTGGTTCGGAAGTCATCGCGGTAGAAAGTGATATCGAGTTTTCCAAACGGAATATTCTCCCCCCTCAGTATTTCACCCAATTTTTGCAATAGACGAGAAGCCAATTGCACGCCCCCAGTTTGGATACCGACAATGCAAGTACCCTCGAAGGTGTCGTAATCTTCTATCAAATGATAGCACAGACGCTCAATGGTGAGGTCGAATTTTTCTTTTTCTGATATGACTCTTGCTGGTTGCATCACACCGCAAATATAGTAATTGTTAAAGAATTCTTAAAATAGAAAAAAGCATTTAAACCTTTTTATACTCAGTAGTGCTCCAAAAAAGTTCATTGACATAAATTTAGTAACTTTGTGAAAAAAAGACATGGGACGCAAACCAACTTATATTGTCTTGAAA
>JAYTON010000195.1:0-13405 GCA_043747725.1 Saprospiraceae bacterium | reverse complement strand
TTGATATGCACATTGATCATCACATCAGGCGTCGCCGTGTTCACGTTCGGACGCTTGTTCATTTTCTCTCGAAATTGGTCGGCAATAGCATCTTTTGTTTTCAGACCGACATATTGCGAATGCGTGAAATAGGTAGAACGGACAACGGGGTCAATAGCAAACGTCTGTTTCACATCCATGATTTCAGACCAATCAATCTCCTTGATTTTGTTGTAAAACGCACTTTCATGGCGTGAGCGAAAGTGAGCGATAGGCATTAAAATACGCAAAGCTGTTCGCAATTCGATATTGGAGCGATAGAGTAGGCGTTTATCCCCTTCATATTCAACGCCTCTGCGGATAATTTTGATGTTCTGACCGCCGAGGGCTTTGATTTCGTCAGCAAGGACTTCTTCAAGTCCTGCAAAAGTTTTAGCTAATAATTTCATATTTTAATTCATCAAACATTTGCCCATGCCAGCAAAAATGGCTATCCAAATCAATCCTTTTATTAAAAAAAAAAGAAAGCCACCTACGCCAATGCGTTTGAGCCAAAGCTTGGTTTTATCATTCATCATCCTGAATTTGATTTTTTCCAAAAGAGTCATTTTTGATAGTGTAAAGTTAAAGCACTTTATCAAATTTTAACAAATACCTTTATTTTTAGTTGTTGAGATATTTAAACATCAATTGTGCTGCCCTTTCACTCGCTCCTGCATTGCCCAATAGACCCCTCAGTATTTTGTACTCTTTTTTCATAATCGCTTGATTTTCAAGGATTTGCGTCAATTCTTTTTTTAAGTTCTCTGTATTCAATTCGTCTTGAATCAACTCTTTGACGACCATTTTATCGGCTATTAAATTCACCAATGAAATATATTTGACATTGACAACGCGTTTCGCTATCGCATAAGAAATGGGACTGCCTTTATAACATACCACTTCAGGCACGCCGAACAAAGCTGTTTCGAGCGTGGAAGTCCCTGATTTGACTAACGCAGCTGTAGCATTTTGCAACAAATCGTAAGTCTGTTCTTCAACTATCTGAACCGAATCACTCATATTTTTTATAAAATCATGATAAATACTGAGGGGTTGCGAAGGAGCCGCCGCTATTACAAATTGATAAGCATTTTTGAACTCATCAGATGCAACTACGGAAAGCATAATCGGTAGCATAATCGAAATCTCTTGGCGGCGGCTACCGGGCATGAGTGCAATAATCGGCTTATCACTCAATTTATTTTTAGTTCTAAAATCTGCGGTAAAAGGGCGATTTTCAATAACATCTAAAAGCGGGTGACCGACATAATCCACGTCATAATCATATTTTTTATAAAAATCTTTTTCAAAAGGGAGAATGCAAAACATGCGGTCTATTGTCGCTTTGATGCCATGTACGCGGGAGGTGTGCCAAGCCCAAATTTGTGGAGAGATATAATAAAATGTGCGGATGCCGTGTTGTTTTGCCCATTTGGCGATGCGCAGATTGAAGCCTGGATAATCAATAAAAATAACGACATCGGGTTGAAAATCGAGTATATCTTTTTTACAAAACGCCATATTTTTAAAAATGGTTCTCAAATTTTTAACCACTTCTATAAAACCCATGAACGCCAAATCTCGATAATGCTTTCTCAATGTTGCGCCAGTCGCTTCCATCATATCGCCACCCCACGCATATATAACAGCCTGATTATCAATTTTTTGCAAAGATTTTATCAAATTTGAACCATGCAAATCTCCTGATGCTTCGCCTGCTATGATGTAATATTTCATTTAAATAATTCTTGAAAGTGGTTTCCAACTTGAATTTTGCCAATCAAAACATTCCATATTATTGAAACGCTTTTTATAATCGTACAATGATTTTTGAGCGTAGGCATGACCTGGATAATGATGCGTTTTATGGTTGTTTATGGCATGTTCTACTTCTGAAATGAGCGTGTAAGTGCCGAGGCTTCGATGCCTTTCGTTGGGGTCATACATCGCCAAAGTGCTGTATTGTACTGAGGGGGTCACATCGAAGAAGCTGCAAGCGATTAGTTTATCGCGCTTGTAAACACTCACTTCATAGGTCGGAAAGGGCATTTGAGTGCCTGAAACCCAAGTAAAAATGGAGCCTTCCATATAAAAACGTCCGAAATACCACTCATCAAAAAGCTTCAATTTTTCATCATCAATAACGGCAGGGCGAAATATGCGCGTCAAATCTGCATTGCGTTTTTGAATAATTCGTTGGCTTTTTGAAAATGAAAAATCCTGTAAATTATAGCGTAAAGGCATCAATTCGTAGGCAATGACTGCATCTTCAAAGAGCGTCTGAAAAACATCAAAACGCCGATGAAAAAAATAGCTGCCCACTCTATCCCAACCCGAAGTGAGTAAGGACTCCCAATCGGAGAGCGACATTTTATATCTTTCCAAATTTTCGTTGATGTCTAATTGCATAGTTGTTGAGGCTTTTGTGAAAGCATCTTTTTGATGTATTTACTTTATGCTTTCAGCTTTTTTTTGAGAACTTTCAACGTCCTCTCGTAAATAATTCAAGGGCAACCAAAGCCCGCTCTGCCAATCATAAAATTCGACGTTATCAAACTTTTTTTTATATTCGTAAAACGATGGTTTTTCGTAGGCGTACCCCGGATAATAATACTCTTTTTTCTTTTCTATGGCATACTGAATTTCCAAAATCATGGTATAAATCCCCAAGCTGCGTTTGGATTCAGTTAAATCAAACATGGCATAAGTGCTTGATAATGAATGTTTTGTGATGTCAATAAAACTACAAGCGATAAGTTTATCATTTTTATAAACGCACAATTCCCAAGTTTTAAATGGGCGATTGGGTTCTTTAGAAACAAAATTAAATATAGAATCGGGCTTATTGAATTGAAACCTTTGAATATGCTGATCAAACATTTTATGCTTCTCAGTATCAATTTTTAAGGGTTGAAAAACATGGGTCAAATCTTGATTTTTAGTGAAAATTTTGCGCTGACTTTTGCTAAAATTAAAACTTTTTAACCGATAGCGCAAAGGCAAAATATCATTCAATTCATTATTTTCATCTACATCATGACTTGTTCTGAATATTAATTTGCCATTGTGCCGCCAACCCTCTGCCAGCATTTCCTCCCACGTTTTGAGCGAAATGCTGTCCGCCATATACATGTCATTGACCATATTAGCGGGCGAACTGAAATAGAAAATAATATCGTCCATAACCTAAGAATTTTGTAACTCACTATATATTTCTTTACCAAACCAAATTATCCAAACGATGCTCAAACCAACTGTTGCCAAAACAGTTCCGCGAACAGATTCAGCCGCCCTATTTTTTCTAAATTGGCGCGTAATCAACATATTGCAACAAATGGAAATAAGCGTCAAAGTTCTCACTTTGAACGGTACAGAGGCTACTTGACTGATGCCGAATAAAATACCGAAAACGACCCAAGGGAAAATCATGGCTATGCCTATGCCGATATTAAGATTGTTGCGTCTAAAAATCATTTTTTATTGTTTTAAATGTTAAAAGGGAATAATTAGGAATTTTAAATTAGGAATTACAAGTGTGGAATTCCTAATTCCTAATTCCTAATTCTGTTTTTCTTAATTCCTCAATTCCTTTATAATTGGTCAAATCGTGAAAAGAAGGCACGATAGAAATATAGCCGTTGTCCAAAGCCCAAATATCCGAGTCCGTTTTGCCTTCATCAAGGTTGACAAATTTGCCGGTTAGCCAATAGTAGGGTCTTCCCATGGGGTCTTTATTTTCTTGAAATTCCTCCGTCCATCGGGCTTCCGCTTGTCGGCAAATCTTCATGCCTTTGATTTTATCAAACGGCAGCTTTGGAAAATTGACGTTTAAAAGATTGGTTTTCAAGGTATTACGCAACATGAATTCGCAAATCTGTTTGATAAAAGGCTTACAAGGTTCAAAATCAGCATCAAATGAGAAATCGCACAAAGAGAAACCAACTGAGGGAATGCCCTCAATACTCGCCTCCATCGCTGCCGACATGGTGCCGCTATAAATGATGTTAATCGAAGCATTGGAGCCATGATTGATACCACTTACACAGAGGTCAATGGGTCTATCTTTGAGCACCACATGCTTGGCGAGTTTCACACAATCCACGGGCGTGCCCGTACATTCGTAGGCGTCCAGACCATGAAAGATTTTTTTATCTTTATTGATGCGAATGGGGTCGTGGATGGTCAAAGCATGCCCTTTGGCAGATTGCGGCGAATCTGGCGCGACGATAATCACATCACCTAGCTCCTGCACCACATCCACCAAAGCGCGAATACCCGGTGCAAAAATACCATCGTCATTAACAACTAAAATTAGCGGTCTTTTCATATTACTTTTCATTATTTTCGCCCAAAAATACATCAACTTCGCATGAAGCCGTTAGATTTGAGTAATTTTTAAAAAAGAAATTTCAATTTATGGAGTATAAAGACATCATAAAATCTATCCAACAAAAGCAGTATAACCCTGTCTATTTTTTGCATGGCGAAGAGCCATATTTTATTGACCAAATAACGCAAGTCATTGAAGATGAAATACTTACAGATGCAGAAAAAAGTTTCAATCTGACTATTTTGTACGGTAAAGACGTTGATAATCTGACCGTTGTGGACAATGCCCGCCGCTATCCGATGATGAGCCAATTTCAAGTGGTCATCATCAAAGAAGCGCAGGACATGAAGACTTTGGCGCAGTTGCAGACCTATATCGCGCAACCCCTCAGTAGTACGGTGCTTTGTATCGCTCATAAACATAAAAAATTAGACATGCGCACGGCGTTTGCAAAGGCACTTACCAAGCACGCCGTTGTGTTTGAATCGAAGCCTTTGTATGACAATCAAATACCAGATTTTATTCGCAATTGGTTGAAAGACAATAAATTACAGATAGAAGCCAACGCATTAGATTTGATGGTGGAGTATCTCGGAACGGATTTGAGCAAGGTGATTAATGAGTTGGAGAAGCTAAAAATCAATATCCCTAACGGAGGTAAAATTACAATTGACCACGTTGAAAAATACATCGGTATCAGCCGCGATTATAACGTTTTTGAACTGCAAAAAGCCGTTGGTCAGCGCAATATTTTACAAGCTAATAAAATCATTAATTACTTTGGAGAAAACCCCAAAAGTGCGCCTATTGTGATGGTTGTCAATAATTTATACAATTTTTTTTCTAAAATATACCAACTCTATTTTATTCAAAATCAATCGCCGATGGAGCAAGTGAAAACGCTCGGTTTGCGCTCAGAATGGTTTTTGAAAGATTATTCGATGGCTATTAAAAATTATCCTCGAGCTAAGACTGAACAGGTGATTGCATTGCTGCGTGAATTTGATTTGAAATCAAAAGGTGTGAATGCCGATAATGCGGAAGATTCAGCATTGATGCAGGAGTTGATTTTTAAAATTTTGCATTGAGTTTACGAGCATAAACCTATGAGGTTTTTAAAACCTCATAGGTTTGTAATGCATTGATAATCAATAAATTATAAGAATTATTTCATAAATTAATACTACAACATTTTCAAACAAACAGGTGTCGGAATTCGATTAATTATCCCCGTCGGCGTCAATTTTCCTGTCGTTTCATCAATTTTAAAAGCTACCACATTGCTCGAATTTTGATTCGCCGCCAATAGCAATTTGCCATTGGGCGTAATCATAAAATTGCGTGGAATTTCGCCTTGCGTGGATTCATGCCCTATAAAAGTCAACTTGCCCGTAGCCGCATCGAAGCTATAAATGACAATAGAATTATGCCCTCGATTAGAACCATAAACGAATTTTCCATTGGGGTGAAAATGCACATCAGCGCAAGTATTTTTACCCGCAAAATCTTTCGGCAACGTTGAGAGTGAATCTAAAAGGTTGATTGTCAATGTTTTAGCGTCGTAGGTGTAGCTGCCTAACGCGCTACTGTTTTCATTGATGACGACAAATTGCTGAGGATTTTTAGGATTAAAATCCAAGTGGCGAGGACCTGCTCCTGCAGCCGTTGAAATATTGCTTTTTGGAATGAGTTGACCATTTTCAGCCAGCTCATAAATGTAAATTTTATCTGCTCCTTTGTCCACCGCAAAGACATTTTTATTGTCCACCGAAGGTTGAATATTATGGGAAAAAGGCTCTTTTGCATCATGCCGAATCATACAAATTGAATCCGTCAAGCCACCATCAGCCTTCACACCATAGCTGGCAATATTGCCCGTAACGTAGTTAGCGACGAAAACAAACTTACCTGTTTTATCCGTTGAAATATGGCAGGGTGCATTGCCATAACTCGGTAACTCATTGATTTTCAATAGCTTACCCCTCTCAGTAATTTTATATGCAGCGACCCTACCCAAGCGTTCGAGACCATTGCCACTGAGCTCACCGACTGAATAAAGGTATTTTTTATCGGGCGAAATGCTCAAAAAAGTGGGATTCGGAATGTCCGTCGTGGAGTCAATAACGGTCATTTCGCCCGTCATTTCATCGAGGCGGCAGGTATAAATGCCAGTTGCTTTGCCATCCACATGCCCCAGTTTTTGGGTATAAGTGCCGACAAAAATAATGGGTTGTTTGGATAAATCTTTCTTTTGTACAGTGCAAGCTGCAAAGAGGATAAGCGCGAATAGGAGTTTTTTCATTGAATGACTTTTTGAATGATTTTTATAAATTTGGTCGTCAAGTTAGAAAAATTGTTTGACTGCAAATAATATTTTATGCAAATAATGGGTTTCAGATTCTATAACTCCAGCCTTCAGGCTGGGGTGAAAATTAAAAGGCTTTTGGCTTTAGCCATCTTTAATTTATTTAAAAAAGGGCAATGGCTAAAGCCAGAATACGCTTCATATTTTGTCCCCAGCCTAAAGACTGGAGTTATTTAATTTTTATTTTAAAATTTCTTACTTATAACTAATTGAAAATCAATTAATTATATGATTTTAATTAGTTGTAAAATATAAAGAATGATCCCCTAAGTAATGAGCTACTATTTTCATCATTTTCTAAAAAAGTTAGAAATATATTTAACAAGGTACTATGCAATAAAAATAACTACACACCAAATAATTTTTACTTTTTTTGAAGTTTTTTAAATAAAATTTTGTTTTTTTCATAAAAACAAAATTACTTTGCAGCATAATTAATAAGAAACAGTTATGAAATTTTTACGTACAAATAATAATTGGTGGCAGGCTTTAACTCTTCAGGGTTGAGGTAACACCTTTTTTGTACGTGTATTTTTAAAAAATATATTCACAGCAAAAAACGGCTTGTTAGGTTCGACCCAACAAGCCGTTTTTTTCGTTTTTAAATCAAGTTAATCAAATAATCTTTAATGGAAACTTTACAAAAAATTAAAATTCAGACCATCACGAAACGCCTTTTGGCAGATACTTTCACTCCCGTCAGTATTTACCTCAAAATTCGCGACCAATATACCGAGTCCGTTTTATTGGAGTCAACGGACTTTCGCAGCGTTGAAAACTGCTTTTCTTTTATCGGTATTGAGCCGATTGCCCGCTTCGTCGCGCAAGGCAATATGGTGACGGAGACTTTTACAGACGGTACAAAATCCGTTTTAGAAGTAAAAAACAAGGAGGTTTTGGGGCTTTTCAAGAATTTTATCGAACAATTTGATGCAAAAAGCACCCCCTCAGTATTGAACGGTTTTTTCGGTCATACGAGCTACGACGCTGTTCAATATTTTGATACAATGGTATTGGATAAAGCTAAACACAAAACGGATTTGCCCGATTTGCACTATGCTTTGTACCGTTTTGTCATCGCCATCAATCATTTTAAGGATGAATTGACCATTTTGGAGAATATTCCTGCCGGCGAAACCAGCCAAATGGAACGGCTTGAAACGATATTAAATAGTCAAAGCACGCCCAGTTTTAGCTTCCAACGCGAAGGCGATGAACGGACGAATATGAGCGATGACGACTTCAAAGCATTGGTAGCGAAAGGAAAACACCATTGTCAAATTGGTGATGTTTTCCAAATTGTCCTTTCACGCAATTTTGCTCAAAGCTTTACAGGCGACGATTTTCAAGTCTATCGAGCTTTGAGGAACATCAATCCATCGCCTTATTTGTTCTATTTTGATTATGGTTCTTATAAAATATTCGGCTCTTCGCCTGAACAGCAATTGGTTATAAAAAATCGGATTGCGGGCGTGAACCCCATCGCAGGCACGTATAAGCGCACGGGCGACGATGAAAAAGATGCTGAATTGGCTAAAAAATTGGCGAAAGACCCTAAGGAAAATGCTGAACACATCATGCTCGTAGATTTGGCGCGCAATGATTTGGGTAAGCACTGTAAAACGGTGAAAGTCAAGGAGTTACGCGATATTCAGTTCTTCAGTCACGTCATTCATATCGTTTCAAAAGTGGAAGGTGAGTTGCGCGATGATGTGAATCCAATAGATGTTTTTGCCGATACTTTTCCTGCTGGAACGCTCTCAGGCGCACCGAAATACAAAGCCATTGAGTTGATTGATGAATATGAGCAACAAAATCGCCATTTCTACGGCGGCGGCATCGGTTTCATCGGTTTCAACGGCGATTTGACCCATGCCATCGTGATTCGCTCGTTTTTATCGAAAGATAATGTTTTGTATCGCCAGGCGGGTGCCGGCGTGGTGGTTTCGAGTGTTGAGGAAGATGAATTGCAAGAGGTGAATAATAAATTGGGGGCTTTGCGGAATGCTTTGGATATGGCGGAGAAGATAAATTAAATCATTGAAAATCAACAACTTATGCCACAATACGCCATCAGCGACATACACGGATGCAGCAAAACTTTCAATGAGTTGCTCATTAAAATCGGTCTAATCGAAGGCGATGAACTGTATTTATTGGGTGATTATATTGACAGAGGACCTGATTCAAAAGGGGTGATTGACATTATTTGGGGGTTTAGAGAGAAAGGCATAAAAGTGATTTGTTTGCGCGGTAATCATGAATCCATGCTGTTAGATGCTTTGAAAAATCGGGAGGAACAGAAAAATTTTATGCGGAATGGGGGTAAGCAAACGCTGCAAAGTTTTGATACCGTTCGACCCATTGATTTGCCGATTGAGTACATTCATTTTTTTGAATCGCTTCCTTTTTATCATGAAGTTGGAGATTATATATTGGTTCATGCAGGGTTAAATTTTTTAGAGGCTGATCCTTTAACGGATACTGAGGCGATGATGTGGATTAGAAATTGGTATCAATGGATTGATTATAATTGGCTTGGAAACCGCACGATTTTACATGGTCATACACCCATTTCGTTGTTAGAAATGATTGATCAATGTGAAAATATAACCACTAATCAATATGTCAATCTTGACGGCGGTTGTTATAAAAACCGTTATTTATGTGCTTTTGATATGACTGAGAAGAAGTTGATTACTCAAAAATGTATTGATGAGGTCAGTTTTTGAGGTTTTGAATAGTGAAACTAAGGTTCTTAAACAATTAATCAAATGTTTAGACATCAAGGAGACAAGCGCACATTTAAGCATAATTTATATTTAGCTATGATGTTGTCGATGATAGCAGGGAGTGTCAATAGTGTTGGTTTTCTATCCATTAAAACATTGACAACCAACGTCACAGGGCATTTTGCATACTTTGCTGATGAATTAATACAGAGAGATCCTTTGGAATCTATGATTTTTTTATCATACATTTTATCATTTTTATTGGGGGCGGCTACTTCAAGTTTTTTTGTAGAATTAACCTCAAGATATACACCGCGAAGAGCCTTTGTAGTGCCGATACTTATTGAAATTGCTGTTTTATTTTACGTCAGCACTTGGGATAAGAATAGAATAACAGCCGATACTCATAAAATTGCGCACTTACTGCTTTTTGCAATGGGGCTTCAAAATGCTTTGGTGACTCAAGTATCTAATGCGGTGGTCAGAACGACACATTTGACAGGGCTTTTTACTGATTTAGGGATAGAATTATCGCAGTTACCTTTTTATTGGAGAGATAAAAAAAAGCAAAATTTATTGCAATCAATTGGGCTGAGAAGTACAATTATTATATTTTTTCTTATTGGATGTTTAAGTGGGGGTTATGGATTTAGCAAAATATCATTGCATACACTTAAAATAACTTCATTAGTGCTTTTCATAGCACTCATTTTCGATAATGTTAAATACCATTACTATGCTTTAAAACGCAAAATTAGAGAAGTGACAGAAGATTTGTAAATTATTATAATTATATGAAAATCAATCAATTATGAAAATCAATCAATTATGAAAATATTAGTCTTGGATAATTACGACAGTTTTACCTACAATTTGGTGCAATATATCACTGAGTTGACAGGCAACACCCCCTCAGTATTTCGCAACGACCAAATCAGTTTGGACGATGTGGCGGCTTACGATGCCATCGTTTTGTCGCCCGGTCCCGGTTTGCCTAATGAGGCGGGTATCATGCCTGAGTTGATAAAACGATATGCATCGACAAAGCATATTTTCGGGGTTTGCTTAGGTATGCAAGCTATTGGAGAAGCCTTTGGTGGTGAGTTGTATAATTTGCCAAAAGTATTTCATGGTGTGGCTACGCCGATACAAATCGTTGATAATCAAGAACTTATCTTTAAAAATGTACCGAAAGAAATATTGGTAGGGCGGTATCATTCATGGGCTGTGAAATCTGAAAACTTGCCCGATGAATTAAAAATAACGGCAACGGCAGATGGCGGTAAAACTATTATGGCATTGAGCCATAAGACATACAATGTCCGCGGTGTGCAATTTCACCCCGAAAGCATCATGACAGATTATGGAAAGCAAATATTGAAGAACTTTTTTCAACCCCTCAGTCAAACGACGAAATCCAGTGCGATTGAGTATGTTTTTTAATTCTAATTTTTAAACTGAAAAAGATGGCAAACAAGAAGAAAAACAAAAAAAATCAAGCCCCAAAACCGTCCACTCAAACGATGTCCCCCAAGCAATATTTCTTAGCAGGGCGACCTCGAACGTTGGAAATTTACGAATGCTTAATCAATGCTGATTGGCAGGATAAAGGCTTGGCAACCATCCTCATTTCTCGAAAACATAAAACGGGCAATATCACTTTCTCTTCGTTTATAGTAGATATTTTCTGCTTGGGTATGAAGGATGCTAACTCTGCCTTCAACCGTTTTGAAGAAGAATATGAAGATTATAAAGGCAAAATGTTCAATAATTTTATGAATGATGAAATGCCCATCAGCTATGATTTGGCGCATAATATCATCTTCGGCGCTATAGAATATGCTAAAAATCTGGGCTTTTCACCACATAAAGATTGGGAATTTAGTCAATTTATGCTTGAACCTAAATCAAGCCCAAAAGTTGAAAAAATAGAGGTTGAATTTGGTAAATATGGCAAACCGTTTTTCATATCAGGTCCTTATGACAAGGTGGATTCTGTTATCAATAAATTAGAAAAAGCAGTGGGAACGGGCAATTTTACTTTTTTAGCTGGTATGCCAGATTCGAATAGTGGTTTTAGTTTTTTAAACTCACCGTTTAGTAGACAAGATGATGAGGACGAAGAGGACGATGATAATGAAACGGAAGAAACGGATTTTGAAGAAATCAAATAACAGTTACATCAAAAAAGCATTTGAACTTCTTGCAATAGAGTAGGCAGTTTATCTTGAATGGCTGCCCACATAATGTTGTTATCAATTCTATTGTATTCATGAATGACAAAATTTCTGAAATCAATCAATAGTCTTGCATCTGATATATTTATAGTGGGTTCTAATTTGAGAAGTTTATTCATTGCTTCTCCAATTATTTCAAATTCACGTTCAACAGCGCGACGAGTTTTTTTATCGGATAGGTAAATTTCAAAAGTTGGGCAATCTTTTAGAAATTCAAATATAGAAGTTGCAGCAATTTCAATGTCTTTTAGATAGGAATATGCTTCAGTTTTCATCGAATAATAACACTTTAGATTGCTCAACGGTTTGATTAAAATAAGGATTAACGTCAATTTGCAAAGCAGATTCCGTCAATAAATCTATTTTTCGATTGAGAATTTCTGCTAAATAATAGTGCAATGCCATATAATTGTCAAATATTTTACTTTGAGTTTTTTTATTAAAAGACACTAAAAAATCTATATCACTCACTTCGCTGAAACGAGTATTAGTAGCGGAACCAAATACATAAAGCCTATTAACACCAAAGCGATGACAGGCTTCTTTTATTTGAGGCAGTTTGTCAGTCAGAATAGTTGGAAGAGTGTTGATTGCTATCGAAACCATGATTTTTTTCTACAAAAATAAACTTTTTTTATGAAACAAGTTTTATCAAAATTATTCGACCATAAGAAATTAAGCAAAGCAGAAGCTAAAGATATTCTCATCAATATTTCGGCTGGTAAATACAATGATGCTCAAATTGCTGCTTTCATCACCGTCTATCTCATGCGCCCGATTGCGGTGGATGAATTGCAAGGTTTTCGCGAGGCATTATTAGAGTTGTGCGTAGCCGTTGATTTGGAAGGTGTGGAGACGATTGATGTCTGCGGAACAGGTGGCGATGGTAAAAATACCTTTAATATTTCGACACTTTCTGCTTTTGTCTTGGCAGGTGCTGGTTATAAAGTGTCGAAACATGGCAATGTAGGTGTTTCATCCAATAGTGGTTCGTCGGATGTGTTGCAGTATTTGGGCTATACTTTTTCAAATGATGTGGACAAACTCAAACGCCAGCTCGATAAAGCCAATATTTGCTATCTCCACGCGCCGCTTTTTCACCCTGCTTTGAAAACGGTGGGACCCATTCGCAAACAATTGGGCGTGAAAACATTTTTTAATATGCTCGGTCCGTTGGTCAATCCCGCTCAACCAAAGTATCAACTGACGGGTGTTTTCAGTTTGGAATTGGCGCGGCTCTATCAGTATATTTTTCAACAAATGCCTGATAAAAAATATGCCATTATCCATGCCCTCGATGGCTACGATGAAGTCAGTTTGACGGGTGATTTTAAGTTGAAAATGAACAGCAAAGAGGTGATTGTTTCTCCACAAAGTATTGGTTATCAATCACTTACACCTGAAAGCCTGTTTGGTGGTGATACAGTGGAAGAAGCCGGCGTCATTTTCATGAATATACTGAGGGGGTCGGGAACGGCTGCTCAAAACGATGCTGTGGCAGTGAATGCAGGCGTGGCGATTCATTGCATCAAACCTGACACTTCTTTGGTGGATTGTATTGCGGAAGCGGATGAAGCGTTGGAGAGTGGGAAGGCTTTGGAGGCTTTGGAAATGTTGTTGAGTTTAAATTAATTGTATATGATAACTAATTGACAATGAACATTTTAGATAAAATAGTAGAAAGAAAAAAGCAAGAAATTGCAGAGCGAAAGCAATCGCA
>JAYTON010000194.1:0-11843 GCA_043747725.1 Saprospiraceae bacterium | reverse complement strand
CAACGCGCTGGCTGCTGTGCACCCGCGCTGGGTCTACGCCACGCTGATGCAGTGCGCGGCGGCCACGCTCACCGAGTTCGCGGCTGATGAGGTCGGACGAGATTGCAAGGTGAGCACTACACCCATGATGAAACCCGTGATAGCCACCAAAGGCAATGATTTGTAGCCCACATTGTAGCACTGTACAAATAACTCTTTTATTTCATAAGGTGGAAACAAGGCTTCTTTAAAAAAACGGATACAAAATGCTGCCGTACGACCCATTTCACAAAAAGCCTCTCTTAGATATGTTGCAATAGCATTACTTTTTTCTGCTGTTACGTTTTTAGTTTCACTCATTTTAACCGTCCCCATTTGCTATTGTTATTTATATATTTCATTTAGAGATAATCATAAAATATTGAACCACGCTCCAAGGCTTATTATAAAAGTGCATTGACATCGTCATTGAGAGGTACGAAGCAATTTTAGGGGAAATTATACCTCATGTTGCGATAGTTGGGGAATAAATTGCCCACTAATAAAAAGGTGTGATAATTTATAAATGGGGGATTATATGGAGTTGAAAATAACTGAGAGCAATAAGAGCCTTCGCAGTTTAACAAATATTCCCACAACCCCCGATGGGAAGCCATTCGGATAAATTGAACAATTAGCATTTTTACACTTATTTGGAGTCATATAGCTGTATAAAAGGATGATTTATCTACTTCCAATTGTCTCCCCTTTGGGCAGGGTTGATTGATTCTAAGTTTGACAAGCGGCAGCGCCGCAAAATATTATGGGGTTTCGGTGCGCTGCGCCTTAGCGAATCCGAATAAAATTGGCTACAAATATTATGCTGCTCTACACCTTTTTAGAACCAATCAACTCTGTCCTTTGGGTGTTGAGGGAAACGTCAATTAGAATACCGCATAATTTAATATCAGGTATGCTTTTTTGATATATTAATTTACAATTTTTGGAATGACTCAAACGTTCCAATATTTCGTGAAAAACATCAAAGAATTTAACAGTTATTAAAATCAATATAAGATGAAAAACTTTAGTAAAACCTACATTTTGGCTCTGTCCATCATTCTTCTTTCATTCAGTGCGCAATCACAGAGCTACAACACGGCTATCGGCGTCCGATTAGGCGGTTTGACAAAAGGGCTAACGATTAAGCATTTTACCAATTCGAGCACGGCTCTTGAGGGTATCCTCAGTTTTGGATACAGGAGTTTTCTGATAACAGGTTTGTACGAAAAACAAGTACCCATTGCCAATGCTCCAGGTTTAAAATGGTTTTATGGTGCAGGTGCTCACGTAGGCTTTTTCAACTATGGTGCACATTACTATGTTATCAAAAACAACAAAACGTATGTGATTAGAGAAGGCGATAACACGACGATTGTAGGTGTAGATGTGATTTTGGGTTTGGACTATAAATTCCCTAATGCACCTTTCAATATTGGACTGGATGTGAAGCCTTTTGTAGATTTCTTTGACGGTACAACAGTTTTATTAGATGCTGCATTGAGTTTGCGATTTGCTTTCTAATAATCCAAACACCTACTTTATTATAGGCTTTCAAAAAAAGTAAAAAAAGTAAAAAAAATACCTCCAAAGTAGTTGAATACTGAGGGGGTATTTTTTTTACAATTATAAAGTAATTAATAACGATTACCGCCACCGCCATAACCGCCACCGCCGCCACGGTTGCCGCCACCACCACCGTAGCCGCCGCCACCGCCGCCACGATTAAAACCGCCGCCACCACCACCGCGATTGAAACCACCGCCGCCACCACCGCGAGATTCACGTGGTTCTGCTTTTTTTACTACGATGGTATTGCCATCTAATTCTGTGTTGTCCAATGCTGAAATAGCAGCTTGGCCCTCTTTATCATCTGCCATTTCGACAAAGCCGAAACCTTTAGAACGACCTGTTTCACGGTCCATAATAACATTAGCCGATGTGACTTCACCGAATTGCTCGAATGCTGAAAGAAGCCCCGCTGAATCGGTGCTGAAACTCAACTTTGCTACAAAAATATTCATTTGAAAAAAATTAAAAAATATGAAAAAAGATTGTGAAAAAAATCAATTATATACGAAGGTATAGGTACTTTTTCTAAATTCCAAAAATTAAGTATTTTATGATTATTAAACTTGCGTATATTAGCCTTTTTAGTAAAAAACCTTAATTAAAAGCAGATATTTCCATAACTAAAACAAAAAAGGTATGTTATTCAAGCATATACAATCAAATGTGGAAATAGCAGATAGCGAATTCGATTCGATATATCCAAAGGACATTATGGAAGCATCTGAAATGCATTTTACACCTATTATTGTCGCTAAAATTGCTGCTCAGTACCTGGCTGAGAGTAAAAAATCGAAAATATTGGATGTGGGTTCAGGTGCTGGCAAGTTTTGTATGATTGGTTCGGCGTGTACAGACGGGTATTTTGTAGGGGTCGAACTGCGAGAAAACCTTTGTTCCGCAGCTACGCATATCGCTCAATATTATCAATTGACCAATGTTAAATTTATTCATTCAAATATTACAGCCATCAAATTTAAAGATTTTAATGCTTTTTACTTCTATAATCCATTCTATGAAAATGTTTGTTTATCGGGTAGGATAGATGAAAAGGTTGAATTGAGGCGAGATTTGTATGACAAATATTCATTGTATGTTAAAGAACAACTTGCTGAAATGCCCATCGGTACAAAATTGGTCACGTATTTTAGTTATCTGAAAGAAATTCCAGAGAGTTACAAAGTTCATTTTTCTTGTTTTGATGATAAACTGAAAATGTGGGAAAAAGTGAATTAAAAAGAATTGCAAGCTTTATATCAATAAAAATTATAAATCCAATGCGTCAAGAACTATTATCGGTCAATCCTTATGGGGACTTTTAGCCACTGAAATCTTGCTGAAAAAGCAGCTTTTATTTGATAAAACCTGGAACATAGACATTAAAACCGAGGACTTAGTTATTAAAACCGCCTACTTTTCACACATAACAAAAACCCGAAAGTATGTTTCTCTTTCGGGTTCTCGCAGCATAATGGAAAACTTTTTACTATGCCCAGTAAAAATTCTATCAAAGTTATAAGAATTTATTTACATCTACAAGGGGTAAATTAAAAGCATCTGCTACACCTTTATAAACAACTTGTCCGTCAATAATATTCAAGCCTAATTTCAAATCATTGCGCTCTTTGCAAGCTTGTTGCCAGCCTTTTTCTGCTAATTGAACGGCATATGGCAAAGTAGCATTGGTGAGTGCAATCGTGGAAGTGTAAGGCACAGCACCTGGCATATTCGCTACACAATAATGTACAACATCGTCAATAATATAGGTCGGATGATCGTGCGTAGTCGGTCTACACGTTTCGATGCAACCGCCTTGATCCACTGCTACATCCACGAGAACAGTTCCTGGACGCATCATTTTCAACATATCTCTGGTAATCAAATGCGGTGCTTTAGCTCCCGGAATTAATACTGCTCCGATGATAAGGTCTTGAGTACCAATCAAACGACGAATATTGTATTCATTTGAAAACATAGTCGTGACGTTCGGCGGCATAATGTCGCTGAGGTAACGCAAGCGCGGAATGCTTACATCCATGATAATGACTTGCGCCCCAAGTCCTGCTGCCATCTTTGCCGCTTGAGTGCCGACGATGCCACCGCCCAGAATTAATACTTTACCAGGCTCAACACCCGGAACACCACCCAACAAGACGCCTCGTCCTTTCACAGGTTTCTCCAAATATTTTGCGCCTTCTTGTATGGACATTCTGCCCGCCACCTCGCTCATAGGCACCAACAAAGGCAATGAACGATCAGCCATTTCGACTGTTTCATACGCCAAACAGACTGCTTTTGAAGCAATCATGGCATCTGTTAAGGGTTTGTAAGAAGCGAAATGGAAATAGGTAAAAACAAGATGATGGGGTTTAATCATGGCATATTCCGATTCAATCGGTTCTTTCACCTTCATAATCATCTGAGATTTCTCGAATATAGCGGCAGCAGTAGGCAGTATTTCCGCACCAGCTCCTACATATTCGTCGTCGTCGAAGCCCGAACTTTCTCCTGCATTTTGTTCGACATAAACGGTATGCCCTCTGCGACTTAACTCCATAGCACCCGCTGGCGTTAAAGCCACACGGTTTTCACTGCTTTTTATTTCTTTCGGAACGCCTATTATCATATTTGGTTAGGTTTAATTATGGTTTTATGATGAAATTTAATAAGATGGGCAAAGGTAAAACAGTTTATGCAACTGCAAAATGTAAAAAGATAAATTTATTCATCTTGAGCAATATGCCAACACACGCCTGCAATGTCAATCAAATTAATTTCCCTACCGTAAGGAAAATTGGTAGGTTCTTTTAACTTGATGTCAAACTTTTTGGTCAGTTCTAAGGAATTTATTTCTTTCCAAAAAGCATCTAAGTCACTCACCGTCATGCGTATCATCAAATTTTCAGCAAAGTGTTTATCGTTATAATTTTGGAGGATAAACTTGCAGTTACCTCTTTGAAAGCCGATATAACCCTTATTCTCCCAATTAATGCTGAATCCCAAAGCCAGAAATAGTGCTTTTGATGCTTCAAAATCACTTCCCGATGGGATGAATGGTTCGATTGAGTTAAATTTGACCATGATTTTTTTGTTTTAATAATTTATTACAATTAAAAGTTGGGAGCTTTATTTGCGTTTTCTCCCTAACCCCCAAGGGGGAATACATTGGAAGTATATATCATTTTAGTCCTTATTTTCCAATTCTTCCTAAGGTATTCCCCCTTGGGGGTTAGAGGGCAAACGATTCATTTTTGACAATTTATTTAAAGAATTACTGAGGGGGTAAGCCTAACAACACTTTATTGGGCAAAGACGCTTTTATAAGCTGATAGGATTGATTAATATATATAATCCATTCCTTTTGTGTCAAATAATTAAAACCCGTTACTTGAATCCATTTAAAACGTACGCCGCCATAAGGAGCAGGAACGATGCCTTCGATTTCGCAAATCTCTTCAAACGCTTTATCAGGTACTTTCAAATTAACGCGGTCCAAATTTTTAAGATTGGAACTACAAAACACCTTATGACAACCTTTTTTCAAGGAAATCCCTACGGAAAAGCACAATTGATCACCATATTTAATGCTCTCAAAAGTATGTGGCAATTGGAGGCAGATGTCTCGTAATTTTTCTATATTCATGAATAATATAGGTATTTTCTTTTTTACTCAAAGAATTTTAATTAACTTTATTTTTTAATCATCTAAATTAAACTAAAAATTTTAAATCAATCGTCAAATAGAATTAAATCAAATGAAAAATCAAGAAATGGATAGGAATACAATCGTAGAATTCATCAGCGACAATCGTTTGCAGGAAGCACTTCAAGCCTTAGAAAAGCTGACACGTGGGACACATTTACATAATCAAGTCGTTGTTTTATCATCCTCTTATGCAGAGTATTCTCAACTGAATAGAAATGCTTCTCAAGATTTTCAAACCTTAGAAATGCAAAGGACGCGCATTTCAAATAGTTTGCTTTCATTTTTAGACGAATTGTCGCCTGATGATTATCAAAAAGCGGAGTACGCGGAGCCGTCGTTTAAACAACCTCCCGTTCAGCCTTCCAGTGCTAAATATAAGTGGTTATTAATTGGAGGTGGCGGCGTTTTCGCACTTCTTGCTTTGATTGGTCTTTTAGCAGAAAATAAAGGATGTTTCAACTAATACAACGGCGATGGTGCCTTCTCAAACAGAACAAACAGTACAACAAGAGTCAAATGATAATAAGACTCACTCAACACCTACTACTAAAGTCAGTGCAGCTTCATTAAAATTAGTTGAATTTGGTAAAAACTCTGAAATATTAGGCGTTTAACGCCAAATAGACGCTCACAATTGGGTTGAGAAAAGTTATTCCAATGACCGAAGCTTTAAATTCCAAGAAGTAGATAGAGATGAATTGTCTGTCTATCTCCATGACCCATTAAGAAATATTGATATTGAATTAGATTTAGAAAAACACGCTGTTAATTACAGTGATAAAAATAGAAAAGATGTTGAAATTTATAAAATTATTAACGCTCAATAACTGCCTGATTCAATGTAAAATATTGTTTTAAAAGAATGCGTTGATTCAATTGTTTGTAGAGTAAAACAGTTTGTTCTGAAAAATAATTAACTAAAAATGTTTTAAATGTCAAAATTTAATTAAATTTGAATCGTATTTTTTAACTACAAAAATCAGACAAAATGAAATCTAACAAAATTTTAATTGGTGGTCTTTTGGGAGGTCTTACCTCTTTTCTCCTTGGTTGGTTAATCTATGGTCTCATATTTAGAGACGCCATGGCAAGCCCTGTGGCCGGATTAATGAAACCCGAAAAAGAGATGGTTTGGTGGGCATTAATTGTGTCGTGCCTC
Organism: Saprospiraceae bacterium; assembly: GCA_043747725.1. Taxonomy (GTDB): domain Bacteria; phylum Bacteroidota; class Bacteroidia; order Chitinophagales; family Saprospiraceae; genus JAAFJT01. The sequence goes on along the minus strand of JAYTON010000194.1, from coordinate 5,391 downwards.
TTTCAAGGTTTATTAGTTTCTTATATTTTTGGGCGTTGGGCAAATATCACAACGGCTATTGGTGGTGCTTCAGCGGGTGCTACCATTGGAGTGATTATGGCTACATACTATGATTTAGGCTTTTTTGCTACCAGCAATATGTTTACTGTCAATAGTCTGATTACCGATATTGCATTGTCAACTGTTATGATGGCAGCCATAGGTGCAGTTGTCGGTTGGTGGCATGGCAGAAGTAGTAATTAATTAAAATCTAAAAAATATGATAAATCGTCGTGAATGGCTTCGCAACAGTGCCGCAATGTTCGGCTCACTCATGTTTTCATTGCCTGAAATTGAAGGCAGAGACATTAATCCACTGCTTTTGATGGGCGATAGACTGCCTGTCAAAATCAGTCAAAATGAAAATCCTTATGGACCTTCACCATTGGCTGTGAAAGCGATGGCTGAACAATTGGCAAAAGGGAATCGCTATGCTATTCCGATGATCAATGATTTCAAAATCGCCTTATCCAAGCTGCACAACGTGAAAGATACCCAAATTTTATTGGGCAGCGGTTCGTCTGAGATATTGGCATTATCGACTTTCCTCGCTGCAGAACGTGGAAAGGGGAATCTCGTCGCCGCCAATCCGACATTTAAAATATGGCTGAGTCCGGCTGAAAGAGTCGGCTTGGATGTCAGCTGGGTGCCATTGGATGCTTCCATGAAACACGACCTCACCCGTATGAGCGAAGTGGTGACGGATAAAACCCGCTTCATTTATATCTGCAACCCTAATAATCCAACGGGTACGGTGCTGAATGATGCTGATTTAAGGAGTTTTATTAAAAAACATGCACCCAATGCTTATATTGTGGTTGACGAAGCCTATACAGAATATGCGGATGCCCCCTCAGTATTAGATATGGTAAGTGAGTTTCCTAACCTCATTATAGCGAAAACGTTTTCAAAAATATACGGTATGGCGGGCTTGCGGGTCGGCTACGCTATTGCTCAAGAAGAAACAATCAAATCCCTCAGTAAATACCAAGCTTGGGCGAATGCAGGCGTGAGCAATGTGTCTGTCGCCGCAGCGATGATCGGCTTAACAGACACTGCCCATTGTGAAAAAGCGAAAACGCTCAACACCCAAGTGAGAACCTTCACCGAAAGCGTTTTAAAGGAAAAAGGCTTTGAATATGTGCCTTCCAGAACCAATTTCATGTTCTTCAACGTTCACCATCTAAACATGGACTTTGCTGATGTGATGAATAAAAATGGTATTTTGCTCCGCAATTGGGAAGCGGCGGGGAAAAAATATGCGCGTATTAGTATGGGCACGATGGAAGAAATGCAGACTTTTGCGGAGGTGTTTAGGAAAGTCGTGTAAGAATTACCATAAAACTTGCAGAAAGTTTCAGAACGCTGTCAATTACCCAAATCTTTTTGACTTAAAAATCCCGTAGGGATGGAGCATATTGTATAGGTGGATTTCAATCTGCCGAGAAATGTACCGAAATTTAATTGAGTTTCTTAGGAACGACACATTTAAGCTCTTTCATAAGCGCCGTTCCTAAGGAACTCTTAAAAAATCGTTCAATTTTCTAAATTGTGGATTGAAATCCACGGCTACAATATGAACCGAGCCTCAGGCTCTATGCTGTTCAAAAAAAATGTAAATAATAGACAGGTACAATCATAGGAAGCCTCTAAGGCTTCCTATGATTTAATATGATTTAGTTCAACATTTCAAACCCTCTCACCCCCTCAGTAGAAAGCTATTTATTAGCCTTATCGCCTAATCTTTTTCATAAAATTATCGTATGTTAAGCAACTCTTTCCTTGTTCGGATTGTAGTATAATATATTGTGTTCGCAAAAAAAATCTAATTTTAAATCTAAATGATTAAATTTGAGGCACTTAAATATTGTTAACCAAGCATTTTACAATATTAATATTAAATCGAAATACCTCTTTCAGTAGATTGTATAATTTGAATGTGAAACGGGCATTTCACGCTATTAAAATTATGAAATGGTTATGATGAACAAATACTTTTTTAAGACCTTTTTTCTTTGTATTCTCTTCGTTATGCCTTCTATACTGAGGGGGAGTCATATAGTTGGTGGCGCTATTTCCTATAAATTTGTCAAGAGGCAAGCGAATAAAATACAATACCATTTCACGATGAAAATGTATAAGGATGTCATCAATGCGCGCCCCAACGCGGATTTTGATAATCCTGCTTTTATTGGTATTTATTTAGAAACAGATAGAGGCTACGTCTTATTCGGGGATGCTAATAATGGGCAAGCCATTACCCCGCCCATTCAAATTCGACAAATAGTGATTCCAAACGATATACCTTGCCTCATTCCGCCTACGAATATCAAAGTGGAAGAAGCAATTTATGAATGGGATGCCGTTTTGTTTGATACCACTTTTAGCTATATCATTGCGTATCAGAAATGTTGCCGCAATGCTACCATCAAAAATATTTACAATCCGAGCAATGCGGGCTCAACATATAGCATCGAAATCACACCTGAAGCGCAACATGTTAATAACAGCAGTCCATTTTTTAGTACCATTCCACCCATTTTTATTTGTAATGGAGAGCCTTTAAAATATGATCATTCGGCAGAAGATGCTGAAAAAGATCAATTGGTTTACCGGTTTTGTACAGCCTATACATCGCCTTCAAGGGGTGGGCAACAAAACGCGACATTGCCACCGCCGCCACCTTATTTTCCAATTGCCTATATTCAACCCGATTATACTGAAACCAATCCGATGGGTGGTTCTCCTCTTGTGACAATTGACCCTAATACTGGATTAATTTATGGTACGCCGAATACACTCGATCAATTTGTAGTGACGGTCTGCGTAGAGGAATATCGAGGGGGGAAACTGCTGAGTCGGATGTTCCGAGATTTTCAGTTCAATGTTGTCAATTGTCAAAAAACAGTAGATGCTTTGATTTCAGCGGATTCGATTTTTGGAAAAGAGTTTTTTTTATTTGGCTGTCAAAATGTCAATTTGGATATTAATAATAAGAGTTACGAAAGGAATCAAATCAAAAGTTTTTATTGGGAATTCAATTTGAAAGAAGGCGTTAAGCGGTATTCTGATTGGAATCCATCCATATTATTCAGAGATACTGGCGTTTATAAAGGTCGCTTAATGTTGAACGAAGGCTCTCAATGTAGCGATTCTGCTTTCGTAACTGTTCAAGTAGGCGGGACAGTGACGACTGATTTCAAGACTAAATATGATGCTTGCGTACCGGGTCCGATTGATTTTACAGGTACTTACAATGCCGTCTATCCGCTTAAAGAAATCAAATGGAATTATGGTGATGGCTCATATGACTATGGCACAACGACTATCTCGCATCAATATCAAAGCCCAGGCGTTCGAAATGTTACTTTTTCAGCTATTGACCAATTTGGTTGCATCGGTAAAACAACCAAACCGATTGCTTGGCAGCCAGCACCTGCTATTATTATTGTAGAACCCAGCAGCTTTTTAGGTTGTGCACCCGCTAATATATTTTTAAAGAATAGTTCCTTTCCGCTTGATACTACTTACAATATCAATTGGGATTTTGGAGATGGCACTACTGGAAAAGAAATCAGCCCGACGCATAAATATCTAAAAGGCGGTACTTATTCCTTAAAGTTGAGTATAGTATCACCTGTTGGGTGTAAAAAAGAAGCCACTTTTTTAAATTTGATTAAGATAAAACCATCGCCTGAAGCGGATTTTTCTTACTCGCCAGATAAAATAACCAATTTGAGTCTGACTATATATTTCAAAGATAAATCCGTTAATAGTATCAATTGGCAATGGTTTATCGGCTCTACTTTTTCATCTAAACGTGAGCCTGTTCATACATTTAAAGATACGGGTATGCAAACTGTGAAGTTATACGTTCGAAATACTGAGGGGTGTGTGGATTCAATTACAAAAAAAATATACGTTGAGCCAGTTGTCACATATTTTATGCCTAATGCTTTTACGCCAAATGATGATGCTGTCAATGATGTTTTTAAAGGGGTTGGATTTACATTTGGCATGAAAAGATTTGAAATGACTATTTTAAATCGCTGGGGTGAAGTGGTTTTTAAGACCAATAATCCTTTAGACAGTTGGAATGGATCAAAAAATAATGCAGGGCAACCCTCGCAACAAGGCGTTTATCTCTATCTTGTCAAATATGTTACGCCCACCAATCAAAATATTGATTTGAAAGGATATGTTACTTTGATTAGATGATGAACAGCCCCCTCCCCCCTCAGTATTTCAACGTTTTAAAGGTCTAATATCTATTGTCTAATATCTAAATATCTAGAACGGTAAACCCAAAGCAAAATTGGTATTAAAATTCACCCATTTGAAACTTGTCAGACCAATCCATTGGCTTTGATTGTTTTCAAGAGCGTAAGGCGCATGCAATTTATAACCGAAATCCAGTCGAATCACAGCATATGACACATCCAAACGCATACCGACGCCCGAACCAATGGCTAATTCCTTAAACCATGTATTGGAAAATTTAGCACCTGCGAACGATTCTTTTATATCCCAAATATTGCCCGCATCTAAGAATATGGCACTTTCAAGTCGCCATATCAAAGGAAATCGAAATTCTGAATTGAATTCAATTTTCATATCACCTGCTTGAAAAGGCACACCTTTAAATGACGTATCTATGTAAGTACCTGGACCGACTCCTCGTATGGGCCAAGCCCGAATACTATTTGGACCACCGACATAAAAAAGACGAGAGTAAGGCGTGTTGATATTATCGCTCAAAGGAACGGAAACACCTACTGCCAGCCGTGCCGCATAAAACCGCTTAGAACTGAACTGCTTTGTATAGCGTAAATCGACTTCACCGCGTAAAAAACGTGAAAAATCCACCGTTTGATTGACTTTAAATGGTATTTTTCGGCTTATTAACTTTTCCACCAGCAAGATTTCTGATCCTGATTGCTCTATGCTGCCATTCAATTGCCGTCGTACACCAAGCACATTGGGTTTTTCATTGTATTCGTAGGTAAATGATCTAAAAGCCAATCCTGTTAAGAGTTGACTTTCAAAACTTTTAGCCGTCCGCTGAGGTATTCGCTTTAAAAATTCTTCTTTCAAATCATTCAGATTCAATTCAACACCAGTTGGGCTCACAGAATAGCGTTCTATTCCATTACTCTTTTTTAAAACATATTTAAAACCTAAAGTAAACTGTTGCAAACGATATTGATTCAGTCCTCTTCTATCGGAATTATTATAGCCTGTATTAAAGTCTGTGCTACCGTTTTTAATCATATCATTTAAAAAATTGGTTTTAATGATGCCCACTTTATTGAGCAGTTTCCAAGAATTTGTCAACCTGACAAATTTAGGAAC
>JAYTON010000193.1:0-5239 GCA_043747725.1 Saprospiraceae bacterium | reverse complement strand
TCGGCATTTCTTATTATGGTCGCTCGTATGCGGAAGGTAAAAAAATAGGTTGGAAAGACGGTTTTCGAGCTATTTATTGCATTTTAAAATATAATATTTTCAATTAAAATGATAGATAATACATTTATTTTCAAGGAGTTAGATTCGGAAGGTAAGGCAACATTGGAGTCTATCGCCTCCGCATCTCAATTCAATGAATGGATGTATGAGGTGACCAGCAAACGGCTCAATGGGCGCATCCTCGAAATCGGAAGTGGCATCGGTAATATTTCAGAATATTATTTGAGAGATAAGCGCACCATTGTATTGAGCGATATTAGAGACAATTATTGTCAATTTCTCAAAAACCGCTATGGCAATGCGCCTACATGCGAAGACGTAGCGAAAATTGATTTGGTTCATCCCGATTTTGACAAAGAATATAGCCGATATTTTGATAGCTTTGATGGCATCTTTGCGCTCAATGTTATTGAGCATATCAACAACGATGCGCAAGCTATTTCCAACGCTCGAAAGCTCTTGAAAAAAGGTGGACGCTTGGTGGTTTTAGTACCCGCTTATCAGCTTCTTTATAATAATTTTGACCGTACATTGGAGCATTATCGCCGCTATACTGAGGGGTCATTGACAACACTTTTTGAAAAAAATAATTTACAAGTTGCTCATTATCAATATTTTAACTTAGCCGCTATCGCTGGTTGGTGGTTTTCGGGGAGTATTTTAAAAAATGAAGTAATACCCAATGGGCAGATGAAATTGTACGACAAATTAGTCCCGATTTTTAAAATAATGGATAAAATAGTGTTGAATAAAATAGGTATTTCAGTCATCGTAGAAGGCATAAAATAGAAGATGTCAAGAAGAAGTAAAAAGCATAAAACAGGGCTGCCACCGGAGTCGTTGGTCTATACAGGTGATGCACAGGTAACGAATACTAACGTGACAGTGATTCAGTACAATGAAACGACTATTTCAGAAAAATTACTGAGGGGGGTCGAATGTCCATTGCCGATTCAAGGGCAAATGATTTGGTACGATGTGCGTGGCTTGAACAATGTGAAACTGATTGAGCGCATAGGTCAAGCTTTTCATATTCATCCGCTTGCACTGGAGGATATTTTGAATACCACGCAACGCCCTAAATGGGAGGATTATCACAATGGTATTTTTCTAATTGTTCGCGAGATGCGATTCAATGATAAAGACCTTGATGTCATTCCTGAACAAATCGCTTTTTTCTTTGGAACGGATTTTATCATTTCTTTTCAAGAAGATGAAGAAGATCTTTTTGTAGAGGTCAGAGAGCGATTACATAAAAAATTGGGTAAAATTCGTCAAAAAGGGGTAGATTATTTAGCTTATGCCTTGATTGACCGCATTGTAGATAATTATTTTTTGACTTTAGATAAAACTGAAGAGGCGATTGATGCTCTGGAAACGAAAATTTTAGCTAATTTTAAAACCTCCACCCGAAGCGAAATATATCAATTAAAAAGTCAAATTTCCGAAATTAGGCGCGTCGTTACACCGTTGCGCGATGTGATTGGGCGATTCGTACACGAGGAGAGCAGTTTTGTCAATCCATCCACCACTATATTTATACGCGACCTTTATGATCATGTAGTGAGAGTGATAGAAATGATTGAAAATCAAAGAGATATGCTTAACAATTTAAATGATTTGTTTAACTCGGAGCAAGCAAATAGAGCCAATCATGTGATGAAAGTATTGACTATTGTCTCCTCTATTTTCATACCTTTAACCTTTATTGTCGGGGTATATGGGATGAATTTTGATAATCTTCCAGAATTGCATAAACCAAACGGCTACTTTTGGGTTTGGGTAGTGATGATAGTGATAGCGGGTTTACAATTAATTTATTTTAAAAATAAAAAGTGGCTGTAAAATACAATGTCAGATAAGAAAAAGCGATTTAAGAGCGCGCAAATAGTGAATAGAAAAGCGGAGTATGAGTATTATTTTATCAAAAAATACGAAGCGGGCGTGATGCTACAAGGCACTGAGGTGAAGGCTTTGCGCGAAGGCATGGCAAATTTGAATGATGCTTTTTGCTATTTCGTCAATGAGGAATTATATGTCAAGAATATGTACGTAGCTGAATATTCACAAGGCAATATTTACAACCACGAAGCCCGTCGTTTGAGGAAACTTTTACTGAGGGGGTCGGAGTTGAAAACGTTGTTCAAGCGGGTGAGTGAAAAAGGTTTTACAATAGTGCCTTATCGCATTTATTTTAATGAAAGAGGTATTGCTAAATTAGAAATAGCTTTGGCTCAAGGTAAAAAAACATTTGATAAACGGAACACTATAAAAGAAAGAGAAAATAAATTAGAAATGTCTCGATTGAAAAGAATTAAGTTATAAACTATTGAAAATCAATATTTTATAATTTTAATTAAAATATAATTAAACAATTTGTGTTTTAATTTAAAATTGATTTTGAACAGCCGACAAGTCCTTTTTTTGAATAGCAGCTGCTATCAGTTCAGGAAATTTATCAGGTGTGCAGGCAAAAGCTGGAATATCCATTGCCGCCAATTTTGAAGCCACACCTTTATCAAAACTCGGTCTGCCTTCATCGCTCAAAGCCAAGAGGGCTATAAAATTCACACCTGATTGTCTAATGCTCGCCGCTTTTTTAAGCATTTCTCCTTCATTTCCACCTTCAAATAAATCTGAAATCAAGATTAAAATCGTCTCAGCAGGGTTTTGAATCAACCCCTCAGTATAATTGAGTGCTTTGTTAATATCGGTGCCGCCGCCCAGTTGTGTACCAAAAAGAAGGTCAATGGGGTCTTTCATTTCAGGAGTCAAATCCACGACTTCCGTATCAAAAACAACGAAATGCGTTTTAATAGAGCGCAAAGACGCCATAACAGCCCCTAAAATTGAAGCATAAACGACCGAAGATGCCATTGAGCCGCTTTGATCTACCAATAAAATAACCTTGCGCAAGGCTTCCCCTTTACGCCCACGCCCGATGAGGTGCTCAGGTATCACAGTTTTCAAATCTGCTTGATAATTTTTCAAATTGGCTCTGATGGTTTGATGCCAATCAATTTCGTTGTACTTCGGGCGGCGATTCCGAACAGCGCGATTCAAAGCTCCTCGAATGGCTTCGCGCAAAGGTTGAGAGAGGCGTTTTTCCAAATCTTCAACGACTTTTCTGACCACTATTCGAGCCGTTTCCCTTGTTTTTTGAGGCATTATTTTATTCAACGAAAGCAGTGTAACGACTAAATTCACATCAGGTTGCATGGCTTCTAGCGTTTCAGGTTGGAGCAGCATTTGATTCAAATTGAGCCTTTCGAGCGCATCTTTTTGCATCATTTGCACTATGCTCGTAGGGAAATATTTGCGAATATCACCCAACCAACGATTCACATTCGGCGACGAACTGCCCAAGCCGCCTGTACGGTCAGTGTCGTACAAAGCTTCCAAAACAGCGTCCATGCTTTTCATTTCTGCTTCCAAAGGCTGCGATACTGAGGGGTCGGCTTGTTGCCCAAGAATGAGCCGCCATTTCACTAATTTAGTCACTGATTTATACCGATTTTAAGTAAATTTAAAAAATCGTCTTCAAAATTTCTGCATACATCGCTCAAAATACATAATTTGGCAGCATGAGCAAACAACAAGCAACGAATGAATTAGAACAACTGTCAGAAGAGCAACGGAATCTCCTCTATAAATTAAGGACATCTCGTATTATTTTGCCCATTGTGCTCGGACTGGGTGTTGTCGGTTATTTACTTTGGCGGCAACTCAAAGCCAATCCTGATAGTTTTGATAAAATCAATTGGACATTCACCACTTTTACTTGGATTTTTGCAGCATTTTTTCTTCTAATACTTCGGCATCTGGCTTTTTCTATTCGAATGTACATTCTTTCGCAAAGACATTTTAGTCTCCGCAAATGTATCGAATTAATTTTTATTTTTGAATTTAGTCTCTGCGTCACGCCCACAACATTAGGCGGTTCTGCCGTGTCTTTATTCGTGATGACGCAGGAAAAACTCTCCGCCGCGCGTACTGCTACTATCGTCATTTACAAAGTTGTACTGGATACCATATTTTTTATAGGCACGTTGCCTGTTCTTTATCTACTTTCAGGCTCTCAAATGATACGCCCTGGTATGGCATATTTCTGGGATTTGGACTGGAGAGCACGTATCTTTTATATTTCTTATATTGCTATGGCGGCTTATGGCTCGTTCTTTTTTTATGGCTTATTTGTTAATCCTTCATTAATTAAAAAAGTATTAACAGGTTTTGCGTCTATTCCTTTCTTAAAACGGTGGCATGAAGGAGCAGAAAGATTAGGCAGCGAAATTGTTTTGGCTTCACAAGAGATGCAGAATATTGGTTGGAGGCAACATTTATTAGCCTTTATTGCTACCTTAACTGCTTGGACTTGTAAGTTTTTCCTAATCTCATGCTTAATTTATGGCATTGGCGGCATGCCATTAGGCTTTATCCGCGAACTATTGCTATACTCTCGCCTCGAAACCATGTTTGTCATCATGGCATTCAGCCCAAGTCCGGGCGGTGCAGGCTTTGCAGAAGCCACTTTTTATCCCTTCTTAATGGATTTTATTCCCAACAAAGGCGTGGCTATCGTCATCGCTTTTATTTGGCGGCTCATGTCATATTACGCTTACTTGGCTGCGGGCGCTATTATTGTCCCTAATTGGGTGCGCAAAGTTTTTCTGAAAAATTTTCAAGACAGTAAAAAATCCACACCTTCTTTACCCCCTCAGTAATTTGCTTAAATTTCTGATTATCAATGACTTACAAGTATCAATAGTCCACGCATTTTTACACGGATAAAAAGGATGCAGTAAAAAAAGTAAAAAGAATAAAAAAAGTCGTAAAGTTGGTTACACACCAAAAACTTCACAACTATAGGAGCATTGAATTAATACTCGGAGAAATATTCGCAAATCTTAGTGTAACAAACAAACCTGAGATTAAATTTTTTACAGAACTCTTTGAATGACTGTTTCCATACAAGGGCACATCAATTTTGAGAATCTGTCACGTTATAGTTTTTATAATGAGAGTACATTTCGACGGCGCTTCGCTTAGTTCTTTGATTGGTTGGACTTTAATCACCAGTTTGATTGAATCTGCTAAAATTGGCTCACAAGGCTTTGACAACAAAGGCTTATAACACCCGAATTGTCCAAAATTTATTATCCGAACTCTGCCTAAAGGC
>JAYTON010000192.1:0-11800 GCA_043747725.1 Saprospiraceae bacterium | reverse complement strand
TTGTGCTTGTTGTAGGGTCACAAGTTCTGCGTCTGTCAATGACTGGTTCTTTTTCATCAACAACACTACGCTTTTTTTCTGAACTTTTAACTTGAACTATTTATAGTTTTTTTGTAAAAAAAAGCACCCTAATTGTGTGATACACACTTATAGTTTTTTTATTTTGTTTTTGGTTAAGTTTTTTCAATGAAAAACTATATTTTCTGTATATTGCCAAAGATTACGCATATCGCAAAAAGTTTTACAGAATGTTCAGATTGTCACCGGTCGTTTTTTTGTTGTTTTGGGCAAATTTAATTCAAGCACAAAGAGCCTATTTTCAGCAACAAACCAACTATAATATCTCCGTCACGCTCGACGATGAAAAGCACGTGCTTACCGGCAACGCGACCATCGATTATACAAACCATTCGCCTAATAATCTTACTTTTATCTATTTTCACCTTTGGTATAATGCTTTTAGCAATAAAAAATCCGCTTACGCCAAGCAGGAATTGCGCAATGGCAGATCAGCTTTTTATTTTGCAGAAAACGACGAATTTGGAGGTATGATCGATTTGGACTTTAAAGCCAATGGTAAAAAATGTGAAGTAGAAGTAGATAAAGACAATCCCGATATTGCTAAAGTTATTCTACAAAATCCCTTGAAAACAGGTGAAAAAGTAACAATTTCGACGCCTTTTAAAGTTCAAATTCCTAAACCCTTCTCACGCGGCGGTCATGTAGGGCAGCAATATTTGATGACTCAATGGTTTCCAAAACCTGCAGTATATGATAGAGATGGTTGGCACCAAATGCCTTATCTCAATCAAGGCGAGTTTTATGCAGAATTTGGCAATTTTGATGTATCTATCTCCTTACCTGAAAATTATGTTGTGGGTGGAACTGGGGTTTTGCAAACAGCTTCTGAAATTGATTTTTTAAATCAAAAAATTAAAAATACTGAGGGGATAGTACTTGCAGCAGGCAAGAGTAATAAATCAAATTATATTAAAAAAGATTCCATTCCTATCTCTTCAAAAAATAGTAAAACTATTCGATTTAGGGCTGAAAATGTCCACGATTTTGCTTGGTTTGCAGATAAAGCATTCAATGTTTTAAAAAGCGAAGTCGTTTTAAAAAATGGTAAAAAAGTAGAAACTTATGTTTATTTCCGCAGTGAATTTGTAGAGCAATGGAAAAAAGCACCTGAATATATTAATCGTGCCGTAAAATTTTATTCCGACCTCGTTGGTGATTATCCACATCCACATGCTTCAGCAGTCATGGCAAATGGTGGTTATGAAGGTGGTATGGAATACCCGATGATAACAGTTTTGGCAGGGCATTACACTCCTAAAGATTTAGATGTGACGATAGCCCATGAAGTAGGGCATAATTGGTTTCAAGGTATTCTGGGCAGTAATGAGCGCGACAATGCTTGGATGGATGAAGGATTAAATTCTTACTACGACCATCGCTATACACTTAATTTTTACGCTAATACTGAGGGGGTCGTATCAGGCATCCAAAAGTTTTTAATAAAAAAGTCGGACTACAGTTTAGAAGAAATTCTACTGCAACGGCAAGATTTTAATCGTAAAAATCAAGCGATTCAAACACCTTCTAATGATTTGACAGAAAATAATTACTACATGAATGCTTACGAAAAGCCAGCAGAATTCATGAAAATATTAGAAAATTACTACGGAAAAGAGCGATTTGATAGTATCATGCACAGCTATTTCGAGTCTTGGAAATTCAAACATCCACAACCAACTGATTTTAGAAAACATTGGGAAACAGCTACCGACGATAATATGTCATGGCTTTTTGACGATTTGATGAGTAGCACCGAACAACTGGATTATAAAATTTTAGACATCAAAGACAACGGCTCAGAATGGGTTCTCACCATTGAAAATAAAAGCGGTATAGCAGCTCCTTTTGAAATTAATTGTTTGAAAAATAATGTTGAAATTTTAAAAAAATCTTTCAAAGGCATTAATAATCAAGTAGTTTTAAAAATAGTTAAAGGTGATTTTGATTTGATTGCAATAGATAATAATCACCTCTTGCCAGATATTAATCGCTCTAATAATTATGCTCAGACGATTGGACATGGCTCAACTTCAATGCCTTGGAGTATGACATTTTTAGGCGGTATTGACAATTCAAAGAAAAAAAATATTTATTGGTCGCCTGCATTAGCTGCCAATAAATACGATGGGGCTATGTTGGGATTATTACTGCACAATGGGTTCTTACCTGAGAAAAATTGGAATTGGGCAGTCGCACCTTTATATGCAACTGGTTCGCATAAACTAACAGGCGTGGCGGATATTGATTTTAGTTTTTTCAAAAAAAATCATAAAATAACATTGAGTGCAGCAGGCAAACAGTTCTCTTTTAAGAAAACACCTACTAACAACCTTTTAGCTTATTCTAAAATTACCCCTTCAGTAACGATTGATTTTTGGAAAAAACCATTAAGTCAAATTATTCAAAGTCTTTCTATTCGCCATACTTTTTTAAATGAACAAAGCATTTTTAAAGACAGTATTGAAAAAATTTCTATAAAAAATAAATGGTTCAATATCAGCGAGATAAGTTATTCTGCTAAAATTCAAAATACATTAACACCGACTTCTTTCCGAGTTTGTGTTGAAAAATATTGCTACGAAATATTTGACCGGCGTCAAAAATTCGTCAAAACTACTTTTGAGCTGAATCAAGATTTTATGTATCGTGAAGGTAGAAAGATCTATTCAAGGCTTTTTGTAGGCGGTTTCCCTGTCAATACGGGTCGGAATTCGGGCTTAGGATTTACACGCGGCTTCTTAGGGCTATCGGCACGAGGGTTTGCAGATTATCGTTATGACGATTATTATTTGGGTAGAAATGAAGTCACCGGACTTTTATCTCAACAAATAGGCTCTACTACTGAGGGGGGCTTGAAATATGCACTGCCCGAAGGTGACGAAACCCGCGTGGGATATAGCAATAATTTTATCGCCTCTCTCAATCTAAAAGCGCATTTACCTGTCAAATTGCCTTTGGATATTAAGCCTTATTTCGACATCGGTTATTTTAGCGATACCCGCCCGGGTGGCGAACGCACCACTTCACAATGGCTCATGAGCGGTGGTTTATCTTGGGAATTGAGCGATTATTTTGGAATTTATGTACCGCTTTATTTTTCAGGCAAAAGTGATGACCCTAATAGCTTATATTCTATTATGACACGCCGTGGTGGCTTTCTTTCTCGTGTAACATTTAGCGTCAACTTAAAAAAATTAGATTTGAGGCGCATGATTAAAGCAATATAATGTAACTTCATCAAATTTTCACGTCCAAATTTTACATTATTTTAAAAATTTTAACCGGCTACAAACAATGAAACGTCAGGCTCATAATTCTCAGCAAAATTTAGCATCCCAGAAAAGTAATAACCGTTTTTGGTTGTTAGGCATCATCGGAATGGTAAGTTTATTCATTATTTTGCAGGCTTTGGGTATTTTTAAGACTATTCAAGCGGCTCGGACAACTGCCAGTATTGACATCAATTCTGCGGAATATCAAAATCGCCCAATGCCTCAAATTCGAGCTGAGAGGCCTAATCCCCACGTAGAAGCAACATTGCAAGAAGTTGCTGATGAATTTGAAGGGCCTGTTTTTACGGATATTCGTACTGCAAATACTGAAAAAGGATGGGGCTTGACGGACGATGAAGCAAAATTTTATGACGATATAAGAGTACGTTATTCAAATAAAGGCTCTAATTGGTTAGGTGTAGTAAAAAAATCATATTCGACATACAGAATTGTCAAAGAAGCCTTCGGTGGAACAGCTGATGTAGGCTCAATGATTAAGGATGCTCAAACTGCTTCAAAAATTTATACACAATTGAATCAACAATTTGGTATTTCCCCGTCAGAAAGTCATAATTTTGCACAAAGTGGTCAAGCGCGTACATTAAGCGACTGGGCTAATTTTGTCGAAAAGAATAAAAAAAGATAAAATAGTCATTAATTTTGTACGCAAATTAGTGATTTTTCATATAAATCAATGGCTTATAAAGTAAAAGAAATATTCTACACATTGCAGGGCGAAGGCGGACAAAGCGGTCGCCCTGCCGTTTTTTGTCGATTTACAGGCTGCAATTTATGGACAGGTAGAGAAAAAGACAGAGCTAAAGCCATCTGCCAATTTTGCGATACCGATTTTATCGGTATGGATGGTTTGAATGGTGGCAAATACAAAACGGCTGAAGAACTTGCTAAAAAAGTGAAATCTGTTTGGGGAAATACAAGCTTAGGCAAACCATTTGTGGTGTGCACGGGCGGTGAACCGGCTTTGCAATTGGATCAAAACCTTATAAATGCCTTTCATACTGAGGGGTTAGAAATTTCAATTGAAACCAATGGAACTGTTGAATTGCTCGAAGGTATTGATTGGATTTGTGTAAGTCCGAAAGCTAATACTGATTTGGTAGTCATGAAAGGGCATGAATTGAAACTCGTTTATCCTCAAAAAGATGCTGAACCTGAACGTTTTACGCATCTCAATTTTGATAATTTTTATTTACAACCGATGGATGGCATTTTTCAAAAAGAAAATATACAACTGACTGTGGAATATTGTCTAAAAAATCCGCAATGGAAACTCAGCCTCCAAACGCATAAAATTTTGAATATCCCATAGAACTTCTTCCCTTGCAATCTTAGGAAAATTTAAAATTTCCCTAAGATGA
This sequence comes from Saprospiraceae bacterium, assembly GCA_043747725.1. Classification (GTDB taxonomy): domain Bacteria; phylum Bacteroidota; class Bacteroidia; order Chitinophagales; family Saprospiraceae; genus JAAFJT01. Next base: position 7,068 of record JAYTON010000192.1, on the reverse strand, counting down.
TGACAATTAAATTTTAATGAAAAAGCATCTCATCATCATCGGCGGTCCTACGGCAAGCGGCAAAACAGCGCTCGGCATTCGCTTGGCGCGGCATTTTTCGACGGAAATTATCTCTGCTGATTCACGCCAATTTTATCAAGAAATGTCTATCGGTACAGCTAAACCGACTCATACTGAATTGAGCCTTGTTAAACACCATTTTATCAATAATATTTCTGTTCAAGATGCTTACTCGGTGGGTGTTTTTGAAAAAGAAGTGATGGTGGTTTTGGATGCTATTTTTGAAAAAAATGATGTAGCTATCATGGTGGGCGGCACAGGTTTGTACATACGCGCGGCGTGTGAGGGCTTGGATGAGTTCCCTGAAGTACCCCTCAGTATTCGGCGTGAATTTGAAGATTTATTAGAAAAAGAAGGCATCGAATATTTGCAAAAAATGCTACAAGATGTTGATAATGAATATTTTATGCAATCGGATATTCATAATTCTGTACGCTTAATTCGCGCATTATCTGTTTGGAAAGCCAGTGGTAAACCGTTTTCGAGTTTTAGGAAAGGATATAAACCTGATCGTTTTTTTGAGCCGCTTTATATTTATTTGGATGTGCCTCGCGCTGAACTTTATGGCCGTATCAACAATCGAGTGGATGGCATGATGTCAGACGGGCTATTGGAAGAAGTCAAAAAACTGCACCCCTTCAAAAACCTCATCGCCTTGCAAACCGTAGGTTATTCAGAATTATTCGATTATTTGGATGGCAAAGTGACCCTTAATGAAGCCATTGATAAAATCAAACAGCATTCTCGAAATTATGCCAAAAGGCAAATGACTTGGTTTAGAAAAGATGCCCACTGGCATCGATTTGAAGCTCATTCTTTTGATGAAATTTTAAATACTATTTGTTTTAAAATAAATAACATTGATTAAAATAAAATGTATAAAAATCTTATAACCAATATTTTAGCATCTTTTATAATTCTTTTTTTCCTGAGTTGTGGCAAAGAAAAAATTGTACTTCAATGGCAAGAAATTCCCTCTCACTTGACGGATAATCTTCGAGGAGTCTATTTTTCTGACGCTCAAAATGGGGCTATCATCGGCGGTAAAACATGGAGTCGAGGCATTTCATTGAATACTTCGGATGGCGGCAATTCATGGCAAATGGACAGTTTGCAAGGTTGGAGTTTGTATGGATTAGGCTCTAATACTGAGGGGGATGCTATGACAATAGGCATTAGCGGAGAAGTTTTCTGTAAGCAAATAGTTGATACGCGCTTTCATTCCACCTATCAATCTTACGGCTCTTGGTTTCGAGATATTGCAGCTCGAAAAAAAGCAGATGGCTTGGTGTGCGTAGGCGGGCAATCTTGGCAAGCAGGTATGATTGTGAGGCTTGATGGTTCAGGGAAAGTTAAAATTGATAGCTTCCAACAAGAATTGGAATCTGTTTGTTTTTCTGATGATTCGACGATTCATGCAGTCGGTTATGGCTTAGTGGTCCGCTCCACAAATGGTGGTAAAACATGGAAAATTAATAACCTGAAAGACGATTTTTATCAATCTGTCTGCTTTCCTTCTTCAAAAATTGGTTATACGGTGGGTTTGGGTGGCATTATTGCTAAAACTGAGAATAGCGGTGCTACGTGGAAAAAGCTGCGAAATGGCAATGCTTTGACTATCAAAAGCGAGCCCTTCCGAGCCGTTTTTTTTACCGATATACTGAGGGGGTATATCGTAGGCGATAATGGTTTGATGTGGTTAACTAAAGACGGTGGCGATACGTGGCAAACGGTAAAAGACCTGCCAAAAGTGGATTTTTACGACATTTATGTCCGCAATACTGAGGGGTGGATAGTTGGCAGCGGAGGTAAAATCATCAAATTTAAAGTTGGATAATTACGATAATCAACTATTTGATAACATAACTACCCCGTCAGTATCAATCATTTGCATACATTTAAAATGCCCTTTTGGACATTTATCATACCCTATTTTTGAACAGGGGCGGCAACTCAAACCTTTTACTTCTACTATTTCATTTTTAAAAATATCTTCTTTTGAGGCGGTTGGATAATATGGATACATACCAAATTCAGGTATCGTATTGCCCCAAACAGAAATAATTTTTTTCCTAAAAGCAGCTGCAATATGCATCAATCCTGTATCGTGCGTGATGACTACTTTGGCTTGTTTGACAACAGAAGCGGATTGATTTAAATTTAACTTGCTACATAAATTTAATACATAACCAGTTGATTTTGTAGATATTATCTCGCCATTTTCAAAATCCTCTTTTCCACCCAATAAAATAATAGGTAAGTCTAAACCATTGCAAATGTCTATTATTTTTTCAACGGGCAATCTTTTGGTAGCATGGGCTGCGCCTATTACAATGGCAATATATTTTGAGTAGGCGATTAGAAAATTAAATTTTTTGCTTAATTCATGCAAATCTATTTCGTCTTCTTTTGGAATAAAATAATCTAAACCTACACCATCATTTTTAATACCGAGAGGGGCTACGGTTTCTAAGTTTCTATCAACAATATGCGTATGTGGGAGTCGATTTATTTTTAGATTCACCATCAACCATTTTTCAATATTCAGTTTATTGAAGCTATAAGATTGTGTACCCAAAGCTTTTTTTACCTGAAGGCTTCTGAGGTTTTTATGTAAATCAATTACGTAGTCGTAATCCATTGATTTTAAATCAGTTATAACTTCTGAAATATCTTTTTCAATGGAAAAAACCTTATCCACGTATGGGTTAGAGGTGAGTATTTTTTCAAAATTCTTTTTCGTCAAATAATGGATTTTCGCACCCGTCTGTTTTTTTAAACATCGAATGACAGGCGTGGTGAGAACAATATCGCCGATGGATGAAAAACGAATGATGAGAATTTTCATGTTGCAAAGTTAAAAGCACCCTCTCAGTATTTAGGTATTCTACTCTAAATAATATAGAAAATAAATTCAAATTTAGGCTCATCTAAAAAACTTTTCATTTTTAATTCAAATCGCTTAAATTTGTCAAAAATCTACAAGCTTATGATTTCTCAAACCGAAGAAAATTACCTTAAAGCGATTTATAAAATAACGGAACGTGAAGGCAAATCGGCTTCTACGAACGCTATTTCGACGGCAATGAATACTGCTGCTGCGTCTGTTACAGACATGGTCAAGCGGTTGGCAATTAAAAATTTTGTTAATTATGAAAAATCTAAAGGCGTGACTTTAACTACTGAGGGGGGGCGATTAGCCACATTATTGATACGAAAACATCGCATTTGGGAGGTTTTCCTTTGCGAAAAACTCGGTTATTCTTGGGACGAATGCCATGAACTGGCTGAAGAATTGGAGCATATTCAAGACGACGACTTGATAAATAGGTTGGAACGCTATCTCGGCAACCCTAAATTCGATCCGCATGGCGACCCGATTCCCGATTCAGCCGGCAATTTTGCTGTGCGTCCGCAAGTGCTTTTGAGTGAAATGCGGGCTGGTGATGCCGGTGTTGTGGTGGGTGTGCAAGAGCATTCGACTGCTTTTTTGCAGTTTTTGGATAGGCAAATGATGAATTTAGGTGCTCGAATAGAAGTGTTAGAGGTTTTTGAATTTGATGAATCCATGAAACTAAGGCTTAATGGCGAATCGGATTTGATTGTCAGTAGCCGCGTCTGTCAAAATTTATTTTTAAAGAAAATTTAAGCTATTTCACTTTTAAATCGCTCTTTTTTATGGTGAAATTCCACTTTTTCAAGCCTGCTTTATCATACGTTTCAAGCGTTACTTGACGATTTTCCTTATCTCCCCCCACACTTATTTTGCCGAAATTATTTTGCATCAACAACGAACCTGCTACTCGGTCGGGATTGGTAAATTCTTTCGTTTTTGAAATATCAGCCACGCCCGCTGTCACTGACGAACAGGTAAACTCATACAGAGGGTAAAACTCTGGTTGCTGATATTTTATCAATTCACTATAATGACGATCGCCTGTAATGAAAATAATGCCGGCGATTTTATTTTGAGTAATAAAGTTCATCAACTCCTGCCACTCTGCTGGATAACCTAAAAAGCATTCTTTATCTTTCGCCATCGGATTGAGCATTTGACCACCTGAAACAATGAATTTGAAGGATGCTGGCGAGTTTATCAAGCTATTTTTCAACCAATCCATTTGTTTTTTACCATAAAATGGCTTATTGGGATTCGGTTTTCCATCCACCAATTCAGGCATATCGTCGGCTGCCCGATAATAGCGATCATCCATCATGAAAAAATCGCAATCAGACCAATGGAATTTATGATATACGCCCGCATTATCAGGCTCACCATAAGATTTATTGCCCCAATATTTTTTGAATATATCGAGGGTATAATTTTTTAATTCAAATGTATTGTCTGAATTGTCAGAGCCATAATCGTGGTCATCCCAAATGGCATAATTCGCTCGGGTAGCCCTGAGTTTTTGAAATTGAGGTTGGCGAAAATTATAGGAATATCTGTAAGCGATACCTGCCTCTGAACTATAATCTGCTTCGCGGAGGTACAAATTATCGCCCATCCAAAGCATAAAATCTGAAGGCATATTTGCCATAGTTTCCAAGATGCGTGGGTCTTGTCCGTAAGGCTTACCGGGGCGATCGTAAGTGGGGTCATTGATATAGAAGCATGAGCCGAGGAGGAAGCTAAAATCAGGTGCTGCTTCACGCCATTCCCATAATTTTTTTGTTTTAAAAGTGGTAGCGAAAGGCAATTCTGCTTTTTTATCATTCAAAAAAATAGAGTACTCGTATGCTGTGTTCATATCCAATTCTTCCAAACGAATTTTTATAGGGTTGTATTTTTTACCTAAAATACCTTCATAAATGGCTGTTTTCAAGGTTTGAGACTTGCCTGACTCTTGATATTTGATAGAAACGGCAGTAACTTCAGGGGAGACTTCGAGCCAAATCAAGGCTTCGCGGTGTTCGATATAGCCGAGCATTGGACCCGATACAATGCCTTTTTGAGCAAAGAGATTAAGTGTTAAAAAAGTTAAAATGAGGAGTGTGAGTTTTTTCATTTTTTGAATTTTAATTGAGTTAAAATTGTTGATTATTTTCAACCATACCCCTCAGTATTTTAGGGGCTTTGAAGCGTTGACCATGCAATTTTTCATAAATTTTACATTTTTCAACAAATTGTTTGATGCCATAATCGTTAACAAAATGCAGAACACCACCACGCACCGATGGGAAACCCCAACCGTAAATGCTGCCTAAATTGGCTTCAGCTACAGAAGTAATAACTCCCTCCTGCAAACACCATAAAGCCTCCAAAACTTGAACGAAAAGCAGTCTTTCACGCACCTCAATAGGGTCATACTGAGGGGTCGGCGCATTTTGATTCAAGCCAGTCCACAGGAGGCGGTTGCCATCGCGGTCGTATTCATAAAATCCGGCTTTGACATCTCGTCCATTTCTGCCCTCATTTATCAGTTTTTCCAGCGTGGTGACCGCTGCATGGCGCACGTATTTGGGCCCATAAAGTTCAGCAGCTTGTCGTTCATATTCTAAAATTAAATCCAATGAAAAATCGTCTGCCCAAGCCAAAGGACCGATTCTCATGCCTGATTGAACGCCTAAATTTTCAATGAGAGCAGGAGGAAAGCCCTCTTGAAGCATGGCGACACCTTCTAAAATATAGGTATTCCGAACGCGTCCAGCATAAAAACCCCAACTATCTTTCACGACAATGGGTATTTTTTTGATCAATTTGATAAAATCGAAGGCACGAGCAATAGTTTCGCTACTGGTCGCTTCACCTTTAACAATTTCTACAACAGGAGCTTCATCCACAGGCGGGAAGAAACGCATACCGCAAAAGTTGGCAGGGCGAGCAGTCGTTTTCGCTAATTTTGTAATTGGAATAGAACTGGTATTTGAAGCAACGATGCAATATTGATCGAGATACCCTTCTGCCTCCTTGATAATTTTAGATTTGAGTTGTTGATTTTCAAAAACCGCTTCTATGATTATGTCGCAGCCTTCAAATTCCTGCACTTTTTCAGTCGCTAAAATGCGGCTGAGAATGCCCTTTGCCTCCCCCTCAGTAATTTGCTTATTTTTGACTAAATTTCTAAGTTTATCATCAGTATAACTTTTACCTTTTTCTGCAACTGAGCGTGAAATATCTTTCAAAACAACATTCAATCCTGCTTTCGCACAAGCATATGCAATGCCCGAACCCATCAAACCCGCTCCTACAACGCCTACTTTTTTAGGTCGAAACTTACCGAATCCCTTTGGGCGATTTTCACCATGCTTGATGGAATTGAAATCGTACCAAAAGGCTTTGGTCATGTTTTTTGCTTCGCGAGTCAAGCAGACTTGCGTAAAATAACGCCCTTGAATGCGGCAAGCGGTATCAAAATCCACGCGGCTACCTTCAACTAAAGTGCTTAAAATAGCTTCAAAAGCAGGGAAAATATGGCGAGTTCGCTTGTATTGTTCGGCGGTTAGGCGGCGAATCGTCGCTCCAACTTTAGGGTCGCGGACTGAACCGTCGGGAATGGTCTCCCCCTCAGTATCCCATGGGCGGCGAATTTCTGGATTGTTCAATAGCCATTCGCGGGCTTTGTCCATCATATCGCTTTCGTTGTAAGCAAGGTCGTCAATGACAGTCGCGGCTAATGCTTCTTTCGGCGTGTAATAATTGCCATCGCAGACAATATGATAGGCTTTTTCAATGCCTAAAAGCCACATAAGGCGAATAATAGACCCACCACCAGGCATCAAACCCAACGATGTTTCAGGCAAACCAAGTTTTGTATCCGATTTATCAATAGCAATGCGGTGGTGACAAGCCAATGCCAAACCGAATCCTGGACCTAATGCCGTACCATTCAACGCCGCTACAACAGGCACACCCGGGCTTTCCAAATCGCGGAAGAATTGCGTCATTTTATGAGTGCTTTCAAAAATTTCAGCAGCATCATTGCAATTAAAATAAAAATCCAAATCGCCACCAACGAGGAAATTTTTCTTCGCGGACGTGATGATGACCCCCCTCAGTAATCCCTT
>JAYTON010000191.1:0-14317 GCA_043747725.1 Saprospiraceae bacterium | reverse complement strand
ATGTCGCGGCAAAATATGCCTCAATCTATCCATGTAGTGATACAATGCATCATAAAAAGGCATTATCGCACCGCCGGGATAGCCGAATATCGTATCAACACCTTCCGCTAAAAGACACATACACATGGCTTCAGCACCCGTCACCCTAATTTTGGGTTGGCTTTCCGCTACGGCTGTTGCCGTTGATTTGTCCGAATGATAGGCTGGTTTAGTCATGATTTTTATATTAAATTATAATGGCAACTTGGTTAGTTTTTAAATTAAGTACAGTTTTGATAATCAGCACTTTTACATTTTAAATTTATAATTTGCGGTTTACCTTTTAATCCGTCACACAACCTTCACTGGCTGTAGAAACCGACCGTGCATATTTTAACAAAATACCGCTCGTAGCATTAATGGGCTTTTGAACCCAATGTAAACGGCGTTCTTCGATTTCTACAGGTGAAATATTAACATCCAAACGGTTATTAGCCGCGTCAATCGTTATTTCATCGCCATCTTTTACAAATGCCAAGAGTCCACCGTCTTGTGCTTCGGGGGTAATATGACCGACGACAAAACCATGCGTACCGCCTGAAAAACGCCCGTCAGTAATCAACGCTACCGAAGTGCCTAAGCCCGCGCCCATAATGGCACTTGTCGGCTTCAACATCTCTGGCATACCGGGTCCACCTTTAGGTCCCACGTAGCGAATGACAATGACGTCGCCCGATTGTATTTGACCTGAAGTAATGGCATCATTCGCCGCTTGTTCGCCATCAAAAACTTTCGCTGTGCCTTTAAAATACTCGCCTTCTTTACCTGTAATCTTTGCAACAGAGCCTTTTTCAGCCAAATTGCCATATAAAATCTGAATATGACCTTGTTTTTTTATCGGATTACTGAGGGGTTGTATCACTTCTTGAGTTTCTGAAATCGGTTCGACATCAGCATAATTTTCAGCAATCGTTTTCCCTGTGACGGTTAAACAATCGCCGTGCAACATATTATTGTTCAATAAAAATTTCATGACTGCAGGAATACCGCCTATATCAAAAAGGTCTTCCATCACGTATTTACCCGACGGTTTAAGGTTCGCTAAAAACGGCGTTTTGTCTGACATAAGTTGGCAATCGTCTATTGTCCAATCAATACCAAATGATTTCGCTATGGCAATTAAATGCATCACAGCATTTGTAGAACCGCCTAAAACAGTTAGGACAGTGAACGCATTTTCAAAGGACTTACGCGTCACTATATCACGCGGCTTTATATCGTGTATCAATAAATTCTTAATCGCCGCGCCTATTCTATCACATTCTTCTTTCTTATCTTTTCCCACCGCTGGGTTTGAAGCATCGCCCGGCAAACTCATGCCCATTGCTTCAATCGCTGAACTCATCGTATTGGCAGTGTACATGCCGCCGCAAGCACCCGGTCCGGGAATGGCTTTATGTACAACGGCTTTAAAGTCTTCTTCTGAAATTGTACCAGCTACTTTCTGACCCAACGCTTCGAATGCTGAAACGACATCTAACTTTTGACCTTTGTAAAAACCTGGTGCAATCGTGCCGCCGTAAACCAATATCGACGGGCGATTCAATCTGCCCATTGCCATCATCGCGCCCGGCATATTTTTATCACAACCCACGACTGCCACAATGGCATCATACCATTGGGCGGAAGCAACAGTCTCGATAGAATCGGCAATAATGTCGCGGCTGGGTAGCGAAAAACGCATCCCGTCCGTTCCCATCGAAATACCATCGCTTACGCCAATAGTATGAAATATCAAACCAATCAAATTTGCGTCTTTGATGCCCTCTTTGATGTCTTTTGCCAGACCATTGAGGTGCATATTGCAGGGGTTTCCTTCCCAACCTGTGCTCACTATCCCAACCTGCGCTTTTTTAAAATCCTCATCTGTCAAACCAATGCCATGCAGCATGGCTTGCGCTGCAGGTTGGGTAGGATCTTGAGTAACGGCTTGACTGTATTTGTTTAATTTTTCCAAAATTTGTTATGTTTTAATTAAAATTGTCTAATAACATTTCTCAAAAGTACAGTTTCAATACATTCTCAAACGGTTAATAAAAAAAGATGTTACGAGGTTCAATCTATTCAATGAAAGGTTAAACAATTGATAACCAATGGTTTATGTTTTTTCATTTTGACAATCCAAATGAGTTGAGAATTGAAAGTTGAGAGTTGAAAGTTGTGACTACAACTCTTGATTTTCAATTTTCAACTCTCAATTTTTAATTATTTTCTTTGTAAATTGAAGAAATTAGGGTAAGCCCAGAAGATTTTTTGAAAGACAAGGTGTTGAATTTGGTATAAATCACCCGAGCTGGATTCAGCATAATATTTATCAATGTCCATATTATTTTGACCGTTTAATATCAAAGTGCCATCGGCATTATGGGGTAAGATAGGATGCAATTTCAAGGTTTGAGTATCACCTTTCACTGTGGCAACTTGGATAATAGCGAACGGCGTAGTGGCTTTCAAGGAATCTAAACGGTCGTAGCCATTTTCAAAACCTTCTGCGCCGAGGAATTTAAAACCAAGCAAAAAGGATTCTACCAAGCCCTTCACAGGTTCAGTATTAATACGTGGTGTCATATTAAAAAGTGGCTCAACTTGTGGGGTGTTATTCACAGGTTGCTTCGCCCCTCGCAATGACAGCTTGAACGATTTTATCTTTTGTAGTGGATATTCAATAGAAACAGATTGTATTTCTTCAGGTTGAAGTGTAAAAATCATTCTATCGCGCCAATCTATTTCATCGGTGAAATATCGCACGCGTAAGCCTCCATTAAATCCTGGAATATGCGTCACATACGGTTCGTTAGCATTTTCCATCATCATATTGGTACCCGATTCGTCCATGTTCACACCACCCACATAGTAGGCTTTTAATTTATCATTGTGCTTATCATATATTTCCACTTTAATAGAATTCGTTGCGATGTCTTTGACTACATTTTGCACCGCATTGCGTGGCAATCTGTATTTCATGTCCACTCGATTGATGGTTTCCAATAAATTATGCAGCACATCAGGACGGGCTTTGTAGCGGTTATTGACCTTCCATACTGAGGGGGTCTCCCTTGTCAAAGTCACTTGCTTCCCGCTTCTATCGGCGAGGAATATTTTATACACGTCGGCTGTATCTTTTACTGCAAATTCAAAATCATAGCCACTCATATTGGTATTTTTTTTATTTTTTAAATACCAAAACGTGGTTGTGCCTAAGATGAGTAATAAGACGAGTAGAATTAAGTTTATTTTTTTCATGGCTTTGCACTATCTCTATGTTTGTTTTAAAAAACACTTAGTTTCTTTTACACATAGCTCACATCGAACACATAGACAGGATGTAAAAACTGCGTGTTCTATGTGAGCTATGTGTAAAAAAAATCATGTGTTAAACTTCCGCTTCCGTCTCCAAAAATAAAATACCCCAAACAGCCCTAAAAAAACCAAAGGCGCAACGATATTCAAGGCTTGTATAGATGTTTTATTGGATTTAGCTTGCACAGTATTGAGCAAACGTAATTTTGTTTCTTTACCCCGGGCTTCAATAATGCTTTTATCATCGAGCATATATTCAATGGCGTTGAGCAAAAAGTCTTTGTTCGCAAATTTATACTTCTCGTCGCGGTTATATCCCAATGGTGAAATCGTGCCTTGCTTTGCATCGTATTCATTGCGAGCAATATCACCGTCAGAAACGACGAGCATTTTGGTCGGTTGACTGAGGGGTTCAAATTTTTCGCCTTTTTTCGCTAAAAAATCCATTTGCTCTGTCGTCAAACGATTAGCGAACGGGCTAGTAAACTCCCCTTCGAGCATCAAAGCTAAGGGTTGCGCACCTTTATCGAATTTGGTCGGGTCAGCAGTATAGCGGAGTATTTCAAAATTCAATCGCGTTGGGGTAAATTGTAAACGACTCGTAGCAGATGAAGCCAATAACACTGTTTTTTTGACAGAGCTTTTCGTTGCAATGGTATCAATCGAACTTGGAAACTGCATCCACACCCGATCAAGGCTTTTCACCACAGGATGTTTACTACTTGGCGCGACAACGGGATAATAATACCAAGCAAAAGACTCATACTGAGGGGCATTCCCCGCTTGACCTGTGGCTAATAATATATGAGCCGATTGCAAATCAACCACCATATTTGGATTAATCCGCGCACCATATTTATACAGCAAATCATCCAAATTCAAGGGGTAATCTGTCGGCAGCATTTCGCCCGTTTTCTGCATACCTGCGAGGTCGGCGTTAAGTTTATCAATGAGCCAAATGACTTTGCCGCCTTGCATCACATAATGATCTATTTGAAATTTTTGTTTTTCAGTAAATGCCAATTTAGGCTTGGCTACTATCAAAACATCTACTTTATTATCCGTTTTGAAAGGTATTTCAGTCAGTGAATCCAAATTAATTCTGCCAGTATCGAAGAAGGCGCGGAGGGTTTTTTCTAAATCTGCTGTTTCTTCTTTCTTTAATTCGTCATGCCCCTCAGTAAAAACGATGTTTGGACGGTCATTTTTCAATAGTTTTTGTATGGCATTTGAAAATTTATACTCCAATAATGAAACGGAATTGTTCAATGCAATATCCGCACCTTGTCCCTGCACATTATCTTCTAAGAGTTTCACAATCACCTTTCTATTTCTATAATTAAACTCGGCAAAGGGGTAAATATATTGCTCCGTTTTTTCTGTATTGTCCACCAATTTTAAGCGCATCGGTACAAGTCCGTCTTGTTTCATGTCTTCAAAACGCTTTTTGCGTTCTTCGGAAGTGCCACCTACTGAGGGGTCTTCAAATTTATACTCAACCTGCGCATTAAGGGCATTAAAATCCTCGAGCATCTGCCGCGTAGATGTTTGCAATTGCTTAAAAGCTGCGGGAAATTTTCCTTCGAGTAAGACTCGAACGAAGACGACATCATCCAAACTCTTGAGTTGCCGTTTGGTGGGTTCGGTCAGAGAGAAGCGTTTGTCTTCCGTGAGGTCAATATGTCCATTAAAAACGTTTACCAGCACATTCACCAATATCAATATCAGCATCGTGAGCCCCACCATGATAAGTGCCTGCGTCCGTTTGCTTTTAACCGTATTTTTTATATTTAATTTTGCCATAAGTCATTTCAATTTCGCGCAAATTTAAACGTTTAATTTCGCCATTTATATATCCTGACAATAAAAAACGAAAACGGACGAAGCAACACAAAGTCACAACGCCCGTTTTTTTATCAATTTAAATCGAATTGGATGTTTAATCTTAAATTATTCGATCACCCCCTTATTTTGTGTTTATTTATTCGACTTCAATATATCTCTTCTTCGGTCACTTTTCTTTCAATGCTTATCTTTAACGGTATTTCTTGCGCAATGTTTCACCTCAATAATAACTAAAATCAGTATTTCCCAACAAAAACACACTTTTTCAGTATTAACCAATTTCTTTTCTCAAAACGTTAATCACTTCGCCGTATCAAACGGACTTTCTTCACAGCAAGTCAAAATCGACTTACAGGGTTTCCAATTTTCATTCACAGCAACTCAAATTCAACGCGCAGGGTCGCCAACTTTTATTCACAGCAACCCAAATTCGACTCACGAGGTACTCAACATTCATTCACAGCAAGTCAAATACCTACTTACTCGATAGTCAAAATCCATTTCTATGCGTCCAACTTTTACTTCTATGAACTCAAAATCCATTTCTGAGCACTCAATTTTTACTTTCCTTATTGCTCATATTCATTTCTGAAAGGCGGGCGTTGCCTATTGTTTTGCTGAATTTATTTATTAGAAGTCAGGCAACCTTATTTCCATTCCACGTGTATGCGTACACGAGGCATATTTTCAATGTTCTTATTTTCTTTCATTTATCTACCCTTATTTTTCATGATAAAAAAATTACCTGTTCTTATTCTCTTCTTTTTCTCATTACAACTCCAAGCACAAGTCACCATCAGCGGCTTTATTGAAGATGCGGCTTCTGGTGAAAAACTCATTGGCGCAGCCTTGTTTGATAGCAAATCTAAGTCGGGCGTAGTGTCCAATACCTATGGATTTTATTCTTTGACCTTGCCCAAAGGCAGTATGTCGCTCGTGGTCAGCTATGTGGGGTATCAACAGCAAAATATCAATTTGACCTTGCGCCGCGATACCTTGATGAACCTTAAATTGGGCATTGGTGCGGAACTCAAAACGGTGGAAATATCTGCTTCATGGCAAAATCGGATTGAAAACCGCGTGCAAATGTCGCAAGTAGTCGTACCGATTGAGCAAATTAAACGCATTCCTGCTTTGCTTGGCGAGGTGGATGTCTTGAAAGCCCTGCAATTATTGCCTGGTGTGCAAGGCGGTACTGAGGGGACTAATGGTTTGTATGTGCGTGGTGGCAGCCCTGATCAAAACTTGATTTTGCTCGACGGTACACCTGTTTATAATGTCTCTCATCTCGGTGGTTTCTTCTCCGTTTTCAATGGCGATGCTATTAAAAATGTTACGTTGACTAAAGGCGGCTTTCCAGCACGGTACGGCGGACGCTTATCTTCTATCATCGAAATTGATATGAAAGAAGGCAATATGAAGGAGTTTCATGGCGAAGGGGGCATCGGCATAGTGGCTTCTCGCTTGACATTGGAAGGTCCGATTGTGAAAGACAAAGCATCGTTTATGATTTCGGCTCGACGGACATATTTAGATGTGCTTTTGAAACCGTTTTTATCCAATACTCAAGCCAGTACAGGCGGGCGTGGTGGCGGACCGAATACCAATACGAGCACCTCTCAAAAGTTTTCATTGAAAATGTATTTCTATGATTTGAATGCTAAAATCAATTGGAAAATCAATGAAAAACACCGCTTGTTTTTAAGTGCTTATAATGGTTTGGACATTTTTAAAAATGCCATCAAACGCACTGAAACCGCCACCAGTAACTACACCAACAGCGAAAACGGCATCAATTGGGGCAATATCACCACTGCATTTCGTTGGAATTGGCTGATTAATAATAAATTATTTGCCAATACAACGGCTACCTATAGTCAATATGGTTTCAATAATAGCATTTTAAACGAAACCAAAAGGGACACTGCCATCACGGCACGCCGCGCGAATTACCATTCAGGTATTCAGGATTATTCGATTCGCACTGATTTTGATTATGTGCCGAACCCAACGCACCGCATACGCTTTGGCGCGGGTGCTACGCAACACACCTATACGCCAGGGGTTTTGCAATTGGAGTTACAAGATCGCATCGGCTCATTGGATACGACGGTGGGCAGTCAAAAAACGGTTTCGTTGGAATCGTTTGCATTTGTTGAAGATGAAATGCAGTTTGGAGCTTTGAAAGTGAATACAGGACTTCATGCCTCCGCTTTTTCAGTGGATGGGCAGTTGTATAAATCATTGCAACCGCGTTTGAGCTTGAATTATTTATTGAAAAATGGTTGGGCTGTCAAGGCGTCTTATGCTTCAATGCAGCAATATATCAATCTTTTGACCAATGAAAACATTGGTTTGCCGACTGACCTTTGGGTGCCTTCTACGGCTCGCATTAAGCCGCAAACGTCTTGGCAAGCAGCAGTTGGAACGGCTAAAACCATTAAAGAAGAGTATGAATTCAGCGTTGAAGCCTATTATAAAAATATGAGCAATGTCATTTCATATCGGGAAGGCGCGAATTTCTTAGGCGTTCAAAACAATTGGGAAGATAAAATCGTGCAAGGCAAAGGCAAGGCATATGGTTTAGAGTTTTTTATACAAAAAAAAGAAGGCAAAACAACGGGCTGGATTGGCTACACGCTCTCATGGAATTTCCGCCAATTTGATGCTATTAATTCGGGCATTGAATATCCTTTCAAATATGACCGTCGGCATGACATCAGTATTGTGGCATCGCATCAATTCAATGACCATTTTTCACTCACAGGCTCTTGGGTTTTCGGAACGGGTAATGCTATTACTTTAGCAACCAACGAATTTCCTTTGATTTTGAGACAAGACGCCACGATTGACCGCGACCGCCGCACGCTTGTGGATGTCGCAACTGTCGGCGAAAAAAATGCCTATCGGATGCCAGCTTACCACCGTTTAGATGTCAATTTTGAATTTACAAAAAAGAAAAAACGTTTTGTCCGCAAATGGAGCGTGGGCGCATACAATGCTTACAGCCGTGCGAATCCGTTTTATATTATTCGGGATGAAATACAAGTGACAAAGCCCGACGGAACAACCGCGACAAAGCCTGTTTTTAGGCAGGTGTCTATTTTCCCAATTATTCCATCGGTTACTTACGGGTTTAAATTTTAAGTATAAACATTTGGAAAGTTTTCAACTTTTCAAATGTTATTATCAGATATACCCCTCAGTATTTTACGTGTTTTTTTATTAAAACAATGAAAATCAATACTTTAAAAATGAATAAAATAAAATATATACTCTTCGCAAGCATCTTAATCATCATGGCATCTTGCACCCAAACACAGTTGCAAAACTACTTTACGCCTGTGGTGGATATTCCTATTCCTGCACATATTCCAAAGCTGGTGGTGCAAGCTGAATGGATTACGGGCAGCGATTCATTGGCTGTGATGGTGAGTAAAAGCAGAGGTGCATTGGATACCTCTTATTTTAATTTAGGTAAATTTGATACTGTTGGCGGTTTAAAAGTAGAATTGCTGCGCGATAATAAAATAGTGGCAACGATTCCTTATTACCGCGATGGCTACCAATATTTACGCGGTATCTATCGACTCGATTCAGTGCCCAACGCTACATACACAATACGGACGAGCGCACCCACTTTCACAACCGTAGAAGCCACACAATCGATACCTTCTACGGTTAAAATTAAAAGTGTTGCTTTCAATAAACAAGGTGCTGTTCGGGCTGACCCTTTGGATATATTTGAAGGCAAACCGCGCAACAAAACCGTTGATGAATATGTGATTGAGTTTGACGACGCCGTGAATGTTGAAAATTATTACTCGGCTTATGCTATAATTCAATCCGTCAGTACAGGACAAGTCAGGCGTTTAGAGTTGAGCAGCCTTGATGACATCGCCGAATCGAATATGTTGAAAGATAAAACTTTTCAAAATCATACATTTAAATGGCGACTCTGGGGCGGGAGCTTTGGTCGCGGTGGCGGACTCGGCGGACCTGGCAACAATAACGGCATCAACACAGGAGATAAAATCACGTTTTATTTGCGCTCCCTCACGGCAGACGAGTTTCTGTTCCGTCGCTCACTCGACCTCTATCGGCAAGCAGATAATTTCTTTTCAGAGCCTATAATTTTGCATTCCAATATGAAAAATGGCTATGGTATTTTCTCTATAACAAGTCTTAGTTCTATGACTATTACAGCACCGTAATTTTAATAGTGAATAGTGACAAGTTAAACATAAAACGCATAAAATATTGATAGTTAATATTTTATGCATTTTATGTTTTAATTAAAAAAGTTTTTTACCCAGTATTTTATTTATTACCAAAATATTTTTCAAGGATTTCCACAACACAAGGCAAAGGTTTAGATAATATTAAAGGGATGATAAGTTTCCACAATTCATCTTGCGAAAGGAGTCTCTTTTTAAGGTAGATGCATTTTTCACACTTGGGTTGTGCAGTTGACATAGTATGTTTTTAAGTCATTTTGTATGTGCAAATTTATCAAAAAAATCAAAAACCAATACTTTTTTAAATCGCTTTTCTATCTTTATTTTCGACCATCAGCCAAATTACTTTTCTTTATTAATCCCTTGTTTCAAACGCATTCTGTACTTTTGTTGAAATTGAAAAAACCATTTTTAACAAAATTATAAATGAGAAAATCATGACGATAAAACGCTCTTTCATTGGTATTTCCTTATTTTTTCTACTTTTTATTAGCATAAACGCTCAAAATGCACCATTTTTCGATGCTATGAAATGGCGGATGATTGGACCGCATCGAGGCGGTAGAACGGTTGGCGCTGTCGGTGTACCAGAGCAACCCAATGTATTTTATATCGGAGTGAATAATGGTGGTGTGTGGAAAACCACCGATTATGGTAGGACTTGGATGCCCATTTTTGACGACCAGCCAACGGGTTCAGTGGGCGATGTCGTAGTCGCTCCATCTAATCCGAACGTCTTGTATGTAGCCAGTGGAGAAGGGCTTCAGCGACCCGACTTGTCCGTTGGCGATGGGGTGTATAAAACGACCGATGGCGGCAAAACGTGGGTCAATACAGGCTTACGCGAGGGGCAGCAAATAGGTGGATTGGCAATAGATCCGAAGGATGAAAACCGTGTTTTCGCAGCTGTTTTAGGGCATCCTTATGGGGCAAATACTGAGCGAGGTGTTTTCAGAACGCTGAATGGAGGCAAATCATGGGAGCGCGTTTTTTATATTGATGAAAATACAGGTGCCGTACAAGTCACGATTGACCCTAAAAATTCTCAAATTATATATGCGGATATGTGGGCAGGGCGGCAAGGTCCTTGGGAAAATGGTGCTTGGAATGGTTCAGAAAGTGGCTTATTCAAGTCCATCGACGGTGGTACGACTTGGAAAAAATTGACTAAAGGTTTACCGACTACCGAACAAGGTATGAGCCGTATCGGATTTTGTATTGCGCCGAGCAATTCTAACCGCCTGTATGCGACGGTGGATGCACCCCCTCAGTATGGAGGCGTTTTTAGAAGCGATGATGCAGGTGAAAATTGGGTAAAATTGACGGGCGATGCCCGTTTTTGGGGCAGAGGCACTGACTTTGCCGAAATAAAAGCCGACCCTAAAAATGCCGATATTGTTTACACTATTAATGTTGTTACTTGGAAATCAATGGATGGCGGCAAGTCATGGAATGCCTTTCGAGGTGCTCCAGGTGGCGATGATTATCATAGAATGTGGATTAATCCCGATAATACGGACATCATTTTAATAGCGAGCGATCAAGGCGCGATTATTACTGTAAATGGTGGACAGACGTTTAGTTCCTGGTACAATCAACCGACGGCTCAGTTTTATCATGTGAGTACGGACAATGCTTTTCCTTATAATGTCTTGGGTGGTCAGCAGGAAAGCGGCTCGGTGGGCATTGCGTCACGGAGTAATGATGGGCAAGTGACATTCAGAGATTGGCATCCTGTCGGCGCAGAGGAATATGGCTATGTGGCGGCAGATCCACTTGACCCAAACATTATTTATGGCGGGAAAATATCCAAATTTGATAAACGCACAGGGCAAGTTCAGAATATTGCACCCGAAGCCGTGCGTTCAGGTAAATATAGATTTATCAGAACTGCACCCGTTTTGTTTTCTCCGATTGATAACAAAACGCTCTACTTTGCAGGGAATGTGCTCTTCAAAACGCAAACCGGTGGACATTCATGGGATATCATCAGCCCCGATTTAACTCGTGATAAGTATGACGACACCCCCCTCAGTATCGGCATCTATAAAACCGAAGAGATGAAAAAAATGCTTCGCCGTGGTGTCATTTATTCCGTTGCACCTTCGCCCAAAGATATTAATACTATTTGGGCAGGTACAGACGATGGCTACATGCAAGTGACGCGTGATGGCGGTAAAAATTGGAAAAATGTCACGCCGCCTCAAATCACCGCTTGGAGTAAGGTTTCGCTCATGGATGCGAGCCATTTTGATGTTAATACAGCCTATGCCGCAGTGAATCGCATTCGTTTGGATGATATGAAAGCACATATTTATAGAACAAAAGATGGTGGCAAAACATGGAAAGAAATCACCAATGGCTTACCCAATGACCCCATTAATGCTGTCAGAGAAGACCCCAAACAAAAAGGATTGCTCTTCGCTGGCTCTGAAAGGGCGGTTTATGTCTCTTTCGATGATGGTGAAAATTGGCAATCATTGCGTTTGAATATGCCCGCCACGTCTATCAGAGATTTAGTAATTAAAGACGATGATATTGTGGTGGGTACACACGGGCGCAGCTTTTGGATATTGGATGATATCACTCCTTTGCGACAGGCGACCCCCTCAGTAAAAACGGCGGATGCTACATTATTTGCTCCTCAAAATGCCTATCGTGTCCGTTGGAGTATGTACACCGATACGCCTTTGCCACAGGAAGAACCGGCTGGTGAAAATCCACCTGATGGGGCAATTATTAACTATTTTATTAAAGAAAAAGCTAAAAGTGAAGTTGTTTTAGAGATTTTTAATGCAGCAGGGCAATCAGTTCGCCGTTTTTCAAGCCTTGATAAACCGTACAAAATCCCTGATGTGAACATTCCGTTGTACTGGATTCGCCCTCAGCAAATCCTTTCGGGTGAGGCAGGAGCACATCGGTTTGTATGGGATTTGCATTATAAACCGTTGGATGTTTCGCCACAATATCCCATTTCAGCTATTTATCAAAACACAGTGCCTGACCCGACTTCGCCCTGGGTTTTACCCGCTACTTATACTGTCAAATTGACCGTCAACGGTAAAACTTATGCGCAACCTTTGACTGTCAAACTTGACCCTCGTGTGAAAACATCTGCTGCTGATTTGAAAATACAACATGACTTGTCTGTTCAATCCTACGAAGGTCGTCAGCAAGCGATGGCTGTTTTGACTGAAATTAAAGACTTGAAGTTAAAGACAAAAGGTTTGTTACCTAATTCAAATGTGCCTGAAACAGATAAGTTGAAGGCTTTAGAAACTAAAATTTCAACATTGGAAAATACACCTCAAGGCAGTACTGAACCAAGTTTCACTCGTTTGGAATCTGCTTTTTCAAGCGTTTACAATATTCTGCATGATACGGATATGCCACCGACTTCACAAACCATTTCAGCAGCCAATGAGAATATGGTTAAAATGAAAACGCTGATGGTACAATGGAATACTTTGAAAGCAACTGACGAGATGAAAGCACTATTGAAACATTGAAAATAAAATAGAGTATTAGAACATTTATTAAAATAAAAATCGCATAAAACATTAACAAACAATGAGTTATGCGATTTTTTATTAGAAAAATGTCATCAATACTGAGGGGGTCAATCCTATTGCATCTCCTCAATTTTCTTCAACAATGCCTGCGTTTCAACAGGGTCTTCGTTGCTTTCTTGCGCTTTTTTAATGGCTTTTTCAGCATATTCTTTGGCTTTTTTCTTATTGCCTATCTTGAAATATAGCGCAGCAGCTGTATCATTGTAAGCATAATTATCGTCAATTTGAACGGATTTCAATGACCATTCTAAGGCTTTTTGTAAATGAACTGGGTCTTTGGCTTTTTCAAAAAATGTCCAAGCATATTGATTCAAGAAGTTGGCATTTTCAGACGAATATTTGTCCATATATTCAATCGTTTGTTTTATCAAAGCATTCTCTTCTTTATTGCCTGACATTAATAAAGCTGCATAAGCCATGACTTGCTCTGTTAATTCCTTCGATATATGTTGAGCAAGGTATGCCTTTGCTTTTTCAATATCTAAAAGCCGAGTGCTGCGATTGTAATATTTTTGAGACATATCAGACATAGGAGTACCTAAAAGAAGATTTTCAACAGCCGCTTTGCCCATAGTTTTTTCAAATGTAGCTTTATTTTTAACGATATAATCAAACATTTTGCCTTCAATAGAAGTACCAAAAGTCATCATAAACTTCATATTTTCAATGGTTGTCCAATCTTTTTGAGTGGCTATATAGGCTTCAGAGGCTTTTGTTTTGAGTTTTTCTTCTTGTGCGTCTTGTGCTGCATAACTCATTTTTTTCAGAAAATCAGGCGACCTATCACCGCTTTCAAACTTCTTTTTCAAGGAAAAAAATTGTTTATCAGGGTCAACGGCTGCTTTGGCATCTTGAATAAATTTATCAGCCGGCTTGCTACCCAATGCCCGATGAACTAATTCGCCATCGCCATTGACAAAAAGATAGGTCGGGTACATGCGTATGCCGTACTTTTTAGCAATATCAAGCCCTTCTCCCTTCTCCATATCAATTTTAGCATTGACAAAAGAGGCGTTGAAAACGTCACCGACCTCTTTCGTTGGGAATACATTTTTCGCCATCATTTTACATGGTCCGCACCATGTAGTGTAGGCATCCACGAACACAATTTTGTTTTCCGCTTTGGCTTTGGCAAGCACATCTTGCCATTTCATATCTTCAGGTACAAAATTAATACCTTGAGAAAATGATAAACTACTGATGAAAATTAAGGTAAAGATGAATTTAGATTTCATTTTTTTATGTTTTTGATTGACTTAAAAATGTACGATTAAGACTTCAATTTCAAAGGTAAATGATTTTAATTAAATTTGTAAAAAATGG
>JAYTON010000190.1:0-3630 GCA_043747725.1 Saprospiraceae bacterium | reverse complement strand
CCGTAAATAACAAGGATTTTATTGCCTATCAACCCGTCGGTGCTTATTTTAACCCTGGCATCTTTACGGATATATTGCTGAACCTTGGTTTCAATATTCAAATTGACAACCACTTGCGAATTTCCATAGAATTGTATCTTGCTAACAGTACCTATTTTCACCCCTGAAAACCAAATATTATTGCCTTTTTGCAAGCCATTAACATCGTCAAAAAATGAAACGATTTCCATTTTCTTTTTAAAAGTTTCATGTAAGTTGCCGACCATAAGAATGCCTCCGACCAAAAATGTCAGTCCAAGAATGACGAATAGCCCGACGATGACAGCGCGCTTATTAGATGATTCGTTCATGCGTTATTGTATAAAATTATAATTAAAAAAATCATTTACTTGCTCATTATCAGTGTTAAATACCTCTTCAAATTTTCCAATTTTCAAAAATTGCCCTTCAATCAACATGGCTATGCGATTGCAAGTGGCTTTGGCACACGTCAAATCATGCGTAATAATAACAGAACTGGTGTTGTATCGCTGCTGTACTTCATTGATTAGGGCATTTATTTCAGCACTTGTTACGGGGTCTAAACCCGAAGTCGGCTCATCATAAAGCATTATTTCTGGTTTGAGAATGAGGGTTCGCGCGATGCCGATTCTTTTCCGTTGACCGCCTGACAAGTCAGAGGGCATTTGTTTCATTTTATTTTCCAAACCGACAGCCTCTAACGCCTCGTGTACAGCCTCATCCACTTGGTTTTTAGTCAAATTTTTAACATTCATGGTTAAAGGAAATGCTAAATTTTGATAAATATTCATACTGTCATATAAGGCACTGTTTTGAAACGAAAACCCGATATGCAGCCGCAAAGCATCCAATTCCCTCCCTTGTAATTTATCAACATGCTCGCCTAATACCACCACTTCTCCTTTATCAGGCTTTAATAAACCGACTATAATTTTGATTAAAACCGATTTGCCTGAGCCGGATTTGCCCAGCACGCCTACATTCTCACCCTTAAAAACATTTAAATCAATACCTTTTAAGACATCTAACTCATCAAACGATTTGTATAACCCACTAATAGCTATGACTGACTCGTCTTTATTTATTAAATCAACATTCATCATTTATCTTTTATAATTCATCATTTTCTTAATAATGTAGAATCCAATTGGCTATTTGAACAATAATAATTTCTTCAAGAAATATAAGAAACATAGCCAAAACCACTGCTTGATTGGCAGCTTTGCCTACGCCACGTGTGCCTTGAGTGGCATTAAATCCTTTGTAACACCCTACAATACCGATGGTAAAACCAAAAACAATTGATTTCGTCAACGATGAATAAAGGTCAATAAAAGCAATATTGGAAAAAGCATTTTTATAAAAAGTAGCCAAACTGGTGGCTTCTTCCGCTTGAACATTAAAATAAGAGCCTAATAGTCCCACACAACTACAATATAATGCCAGTACAGGAATGACAATAGTAGTGGCAGTTACTCGCGTGACCACTAAATATTTATAAGGATTGATAGCAGACACTTCCATCGCCTCGATTTGCTCGGTCACTTTCATAGAGCCCAACTCAGCACCGATGCTTGAACCCACTTTACCTGCACATATAATGGCTGTTACTAAAGGACCTAAGGCTTTGACGATGGCAATGCCGATCAGAGATGGCAGCCACGAAGTAGCACCAAAATCCTCCAATGAGGGGCGCGATTGTTTCGTAAAAACGATACCCACAATAAAACCGACAAGGGAAATGAGCGACAACGATTTTATTCCAACCTCAAAACACTGATTGATGACTTCGCGGAAATGGAAAGGAGGCACAAATGCTTCTTTAAAAAAACGAATGGCAAATTGATAGCCTTTATAAACGCCTTCAAAATACTCGTCGATGCCTTTTGAAAATAGATACTTCTTTGTATTGGCTTTAATCATACTGAAGGGATGGTCATTTATTGATAAAGGGAATTTAAAATATACAAAGATAAATTGAGACAGGGCGAGATACTTTACACAATTCTAAAAATAAGTAACACAATTAACACCTTTTTGTTTAAAAATCGGCTAAAATGGCACCCAATACTGAGGGGGTAAAACAAAAAGCCTCGAAGCATGATGCTTCGAGGCTTCAATCAACGATTGAATAACATTTATTTAACAAAAAATCGAATCTTATATTTGTTATTGCTTAGTGATTTGGTGTTGCCAATTTAAGTTGCCGTTTTTGATGCGAATGAGGTAAGTACCAGGTATCAAATCCGCAGTAGGCAAATTGAAATTCAATTTTTTCCCTTCTGCAATAATTTTTTTAGTCAAAACTTGTTTTCCTGTCATGTCAAACAAATCAATAATGACGTCACCTGTGATATTTTGCTCAATATCAATCTCTACACTCAGTTCTCCTATAAAGGGATTAGGATACGCCTTACTCTTTAATCCCAAGGCAAAAGCAACACTCACCACTTTTGAATAGTTGACTGACTCATCTAAATCTTTCGATTTAAGGCGGTAGTAATTGATACCCAAATCCGGTTTTTCATCAATAAAAGTATAATAAGATTTTTCATCTTCGTTTGTACCTTTTGGTTTTTCCGTACCGATAGGTTTAAAATTGACACCGTTATTACTGCGCTCAATTATATAAGTAGAAAGATTTTTCTCCCTAATGGTTTCCCATTGTAAAGCAGTTTTTTCACCGTTTTTCGTTGCTTTAAAAGAGAGTAACTCGATAGGAAGAATAGCACTTGTGCCGATTATTTGACCTGTCATGTTAGAAGTATTTCCGATGACACCCAGATAAATACCATCTACACCCCAATTACCTTCCATAACAGGGGCAGGCGGAACAGGATCAATACTAAATGGGCAAGACCCTGGCGTACCAGTTACAGCAACGGTCATTATTTTTACAAATACATTATTGGTGGCTGAGTAGTCATAACCTGGACCACCAGCACCATTAAATACTTTATATTTATTGCTGCCACTCACTACTGTTCCACCAGATGTTGACATACCTAATGCAGCCAAACCACTGACAGGGCTATTGCTAATATCTACTCCTGCACAAGCAGTGGGCCATGTGATAGTGAAAGTGATACCATTGATAAAATCACCGGAAATGAAGTTATTTGTCAATATCCAAACCTCTAAATTAGGAGCATTACCCCTCAGTTCAATATCAACTTGGGCTTTAGAGGAAAAGCATAAAGCTGATAAGAATAGAAAAATTAATATCTTTTTCATTTTTAATAATTTTAGTAATTAATTAAAGTTTTTTAGGGTGAGATTCTGATTTTCAACAGAATCTCACCAGTTTTAACAATATTGCAGATGAATCAAATACTAATACTGCTGCACAATTACTGTGCTTTGATTGCCACCATTGCTTAAAACAGTAGTTAAAATAACGAATCTATCTGTACCAGATCCGGCATACTTAACCTTTCCATTCAAATCCAAATCAGCATTGTTATAGACGTTCATCAATATGGTACTTTGGTTATTACCAGGAGCATCATTTAAGAGTATGTTTTAAAATTAAATTTTAAAATTTTGACAAAATGATAGAAATAAAAGCTAATTGGATAAAAGCAACAGAAGAATCTACTGTTTTCTCAT
>JAYTON010000189.1:0-2215 GCA_043747725.1 Saprospiraceae bacterium | reverse complement strand
CCTGTTTCAAAAATAGTGGCTTCGGGCAAATCCATTTTGCCTTTATCCGCTAAGTAAAAATTAAAAAACTTGGCTTCAATATCATTTTGAAAATATTCGGTTGTTTTAGAATTAAAATTGGCATTGCCCAATGAAGAGCCATCGCCACGACCACCCCATGCCCCATGAAACCAAGGACCCATGCATATTTTATTGGAAACCGTTGCACCCAGATTCTGTTTTTCAATGGCTTCATAAGTCCGCCAAGCACCGAAGCAATCCTCCGCATCAAATAATCCGCCGACAGTCAAAACGGCAGGTTTCACATTTTTAAGATGTGGGCGAATATTGCGGGCTTTCCAAAATTCATCCAGATTAGGATGGCTCATGAGGTCATTCCAAAATTTCAAGCTATCGCCTGTGTATTTTTTTGTAAAATTAGGTAAAGCACCCATTTTTAAGAAAAAATCATAATTATCCGTATATTTTATTTCAACTTGTTTAATATCTTCTGGCTTAATAGGCTTTGGGCGAGGGCGACCAAAATTCACATAAAATGAAAAACCATCCAAGAGCATAAATGCACCTCCATGATGAAAATCATCACCCACAAACCAATCCGTTACAGGAGCTTGTGGCGAGACAGCTTTTACTGCCGGATGAGCATCAATAAGAGCATTGGTAGCATAAAATCCCGGGTATGAAATCCCCCGAACCCCTACTTTACCATTATTATTAGGTTGGTTTTTCACAAGCCAATCTACTGTATCGTAGGTATCAGTGCTTTCATCAATATCTTTGCTTGCCGAATGATTGGCTACCACTGGGCGCACATCTATGAAATCACCTTCGCTCATCCAACGACCGCGCACGTCTTGAAAAACAAAAATATATCCCTCGCGCACAAGCGTTGGATTAGAGATAGAGGTTTTAAATTTATCACCATAAGGCGCAACAGTATAAGGCGTCCGACTGAGCATAATCGGGTATTTTTTGGAGGTGACCTTTGGTGAGTAGATAGAGGTGAAAAGTTTCACGCCATCGCGCATAGTGATATACACTTCTTTTTTCGTATAGTTATTACGAATAAAAGCAGAATCTACATCTGCTTTTTGAGCTGTAATTGAAAGAGATAAGAGGCTGAAAATCAATGAGTTAATGAGTCTTTTCATAGTCGAGAAGAGTTTATTTTTTGATGAAAAATAATATTCCGACTAAGGTAATTAATTAAAGAACAATACCCCTCAGTATTAGCTGAAATTCAATTATTGGAAGATGAAAAAGGGTATATACAGATGGGGTAATTCTCTTAGCATTTTTATCGGGATGATTTGATTTGAAAATTGATACTTGACATTATTTTTTATAGTATTTCAAAAATACCATTAATTAGGTACAATTTTTGATATTAACTAATTTAGACATTCAAATAAACATGAAAACGGCATAATCTTTCCTAATTTTTCAATTTCAAGTAAATTGAAAATTCTTTACACTTTCCGTTTTCTTATCAATCTTTTTATTTCAAGGAGTTTTTTATTTTTAAATGGTTCATAAAGGCATACGTGCTTAGTGTGGTTTCTGGTCGGCGAGAAATTTGATGGTTTTTATAGTGAAATTTTAATAAATCATTTTCATTGTATCGCCGACCATTCCATATTTTGTTAGAAGTTTGTATTGATTTAGTGAAATAAATTGCGTGAAACAGTCTTGTCTAAAACGAGGCTGTTTTTTTGCTCAATACTGATGGGCAGCCATACGCAAGATGTGCAGTACGCGACTTTCAAGAAATTAAACTTAAGATGTTTAGATATTGATTTAATAAATACTTGTGTTACAAGTTCGTTTAACCAATAGTCCGTGCAAACTACGGGATAATAAATTAGAAAATAGCGCCGAAGTAGATAATTTTCGTTTTAGCATAGAAACCATCGGCAACAAAGTAGCGCACTTGAGTCAAATGTGGCAAACAGTCCAAAATCTGCTCAATGTAAAAGTCAATTTTTGTGTAATTATCTTCCCCTTGGCTGTTTAACTGAGGGGGCGTTTGAGTAACATCTAAAGAACATCTAAAAGTCCAAGCAGTAGCACAAACGACATCAATGAGCGCTAAAACGCTGATTTCTAAACCTTTTTTCGCTTGACCGGCACAACCTGACCAAAATTTATCAAGGCCAAATGTCTTTTTACCGCTTTTAATAATGAAGCTACAATCAATGGCGGCTATAACTAGACC
>JAYTON010000188.1:0-3397 GCA_043747725.1 Saprospiraceae bacterium | reverse complement strand
TAACGCTCGATAATAGCCGTTTTCAAGCCCAATTGTCCGCATCGAATAGCCGCTACATAGCCGCCGGGTCCTGAACCAATAATGACAACATCGTATTTCATAAGTAATTTTTAAATTTTATCACTATCATTATTATCCCGATTATCAGGTTTATTATCTCTATTCTCTGGTGGTTTATTATCCCGATTGTCAGGTTTATTATCCCGATTTTGAGGTGGTCTGTTATCTCGATTGTCTGGTTTATTATCCTTAAAACGCCTATTGTCCTTGAAATCTCGCTTTTCTCTTGGCGAATCTCCTGATTTATCAGGATTATTGTTCGGTCTATTATTATTTGGTCTGTTATTATTATTGTCACCCGTTTTTTTAATAGGCTCGTTTGTTTTTTTAGGCGGATTATTATTGTTCCTTACTTCATTTGAACTTGCGTTATTATTATTACCAGTATTACTATTGGTATTATTGCCAGTTCTATTATCAGGTCTCCCCTCAGTATTGCGGTCAAATGGTTTTTTCTTTTTCTTCTTTTTCTTCTTTTTATCATCGGGCAACTCTATGGCGCCGACTAAATCACCACCATAGTCAACCACTTCCTCCTCCTCCTCACCTTCTTCACCGCCTGCACCATGTTTCGCAGCACTTGGTATAGCTTGAAGGGCTTTAAAATCAGGCGGCATTTCACCGCGCTCATTCATTTTGAGCACCTCTTTTACTTCTGCTACTCCGAGCGTATAAAATTTACCACGCTCAGGACCCGATTCAAAGGTATAAATCATCAAAGCCCTGAAGACGTCCGTTTTTATCAAAACGGCTGAACCTGCTTGGGTTTTGAGCCTTTCAGGATTGCGAGGAAAGTCTTCGAGTGCATCGAGATATGTATCTAATTCATAATTAAGGCAGCATTTTAAGCGTCCGCACATGCCACTCAATTTGGCTTGATTGATAGCGAGCTGCTGATAACGAGCCGCCGTAGTCGAAACGCTTTTGAAATCGCTCAACCAAGTCGAGCAACACAACTCCCGTCCGCATGAACCAATGCCGCCCAAGCGAGATGACTCTTGGCGGGCACCAATTTGACGCATTTCTATTTTCACTTTAAACTCTTTGGCGTAATGCCGTATCAGTTCGCGGAAATCCACTCGTCCGTCAGCGGTGTAATAGAAAGTCGCTTTTCGTCCGTCGCCTTGATATTCGACATCACCGATTTTCATATCGAGGTCAAGTGTACGAGCCACTGCTCGCGCACGTATCATCATATCGCGCTCTGTACCACGGATTTCATCGTGTTTTTCGACGTCACGCTGATTAGCTTTGCGAATAATGTTTTGAAAAAGAGAGCCTTCTTTAATTCCCTTCTTTTTCATTTGCAATCGAACAAGGTCGCCACAGAGGGTTACTTTTCCGACATCAAAGCCACCACCACCTGGCACTTCTACCAAAACCCAATCGCCCGTAGTAACGTGCGTGTAGCTTGGATTATGAAAAAATTCTTTACGCGCACCATTTTTGAAACTCACTTCTGCGAGGTCAAAATCGCCGACATCATGTATATCTAATTCAGAAAGCCAATCGAAAGTGTTCATCCTGTTGCAACCGCCACTACAATTTCCGCTGCAACCACCCGGCTTCCCTTCTTTTCCTACGCCACAACTTGCACAAGCCATTATTTTTATATTATGCTAAAATGGTTAATTTAAAATGATTTATAAAAGACCCCCTCAGTATCCAAGCCTTTTTTTTTAAATGCTCATACCATAAGGTTTAAAATGCAAAACTAATAAAATATTTCTCAAAAAGAGCCAAATCTATACTATATGAATCTCATCTTAAACAATAATGCTTTCTATTCTGCGAAAAACAAGCACATTATGCCCCCCTCAGTATTTTGTTCATTTTTATACTCGCATCTAAAAATAATATCTTGGGATTGGCATTTCTTTCTACAAAATAGCTACATTCATCAAATAGCGCAGCCATCGGTTCTATTTTATTGAAATTAATGATACTTTTCATTTTCAACGCAGTGCTTAATTCCTCGCCACGAAGCCTCAGATTTTCGTTGCCCGTAGTTGTTAAAACCATGAGTTCTCGTAGAAAATGTAAGCCATATTTTAAAAACAATTTCTGTTTCTCCCGCCCAATACCTGCGAATTTATCTACCCAATTCACCAATTCTACTCCATTTCCTTTGAAACAAGCGCGCATCCAATCGAGAAAGAGCGTTGCATTATTATTCTCAGCGGTTTGTGAAAGGAGCATCGCTTCGTTGAAATTGCCTTCGGCTAAATGTGAAATGGCTTCCGCCTCATGTTCATCCAATTGAATTTTGATATTTGAAATCATCAGATTGTCGCCATGACTGACCTGCATCAAACCATTTTTGACCTCTTCATCGCTCAAAGGTGCTAAAGTGACCAATTGACAACGGCTTAAAATAGTGTTCAAAATTAAATCCTGATTTTCAGCGACGAGTATAAAAAGCGTCTCATCGGGTGGTTCTTCAATTAATTTTAAGAGCCGATTGCCTTCTTTTCCTAAATATTCAGGCAACCACATGATGAGTATTTTATGCGATGCCTCGAATATTTTAAGGCTCAATTTTTTCACGATTTCTACGCACTCCGCTACGGGAATGTTGCCTTGCTTATTTTCAGCATCGAGTTTTTCAAGCCATTGATTGGCATTTTGATAGGGATTTTGAGCAATTGCTTCGCGCCACTGTTTGAGTACGTGGGTAGCTACAGTCTTTGGACCAATGGTCGGATATGAAAAATGAATATCCGGATGAATCATCTTTTCCGCTTTGAAGCAAGCGGTGCAGACACCGCACGGCTCGCCATCCGCTTTGTTTTCACAAAGGACGTATTGTGCGTAAGCCATCGCCAAAGGCAAACCGCCTGCACCTTGCGGCGCGAGCAACAGCAACGCATGAGGCATTCTCTCGCCATCCGCTATACCCCTCAGTATTTGCTTCGCTTTTTGCTGTCCGATGATGTTTTTAAAAGTCATTTTTTTATTGTAAAAAATATAGGAGTCGTGGTCTTCTAATGTGTATAGAAATTTTTCGGGAGCAAAAATAGTTTTTTAAGTTTGATAAAAATAAGAAAGCAACTTTGAGAATACCTCAAAGTTGCTATTATTAATTATGTAGTGAAATATATATGCAAAAGTATAAGAGTTTACATTTTAAAAAACTTCTCAGTTTGGTCACCTATTTTCAGAAAATAAATGCCTTTAGTGAGGTTGTTTAAAGGGATTTTTATACTCAAATCATGTATTTTAATGAATACTCAAAATAGAAGCTAAGTGATTAAATTATGTTAAAGATTTAGGTCTAATAAATAGAAGTTCTTTGAGTGATAAAATTCTATCAATCATATTTTCAGCCATAGCGGGT
>JAYTON010000187.1:0-3010 GCA_043747725.1 Saprospiraceae bacterium | reverse complement strand
GGTGCTATATTATACGTGTAAGGACTATTCAGGACAAATAAATATAGGCGATGAATATCCAAAATTGCGCCCTGTTTATTTTATTGGCGTATTGGATTTCAAATATTTTTCAGGTAAAAAATATCTTTCTACTCACCTCATAATTGATGAAGAAACAGGCGAATGTGTATTTAAAGATATGCAATTTCGATTTATTGAATTGCCAAAATTTAAAAAAGAAAGCAGCGAACTAACAAGCATCATTGATAAATGGATTTTCTTTCTCAAAAATGCTGATGAATTGGAAGTGATACCTTCAGATATTGATGATGAAGGATTGAGAGAGGCATATGAAGAAGCCGCGCAGCACAATTGGTCAAGAGAAGAATACGATGCCTATATTTATGCAGGTATTAGAGAGCAAGATGAAAGGGGAAGATTAGAATTAGCAGTAACCAGAGCAGAAACCAGAGCAGAAGCCAGAGGTAAAGAGAGAGAACAAAACACATTGATTATAGCAATGAACAAGAAAGGAATACCCCTCAGTACAATCGCTGAAATAGTAGGGCTTGAAGAAGATAAAATATTGCAAATTATTCAAAATCAATTAAATACGTAGTTTTAAATTTTTATATGAATTATCTGACACTCGAAAACGTTACCAAAAGCTACGGACATAAAGTCCTGTTTGATAAAATCGGACTCACCATCAATAGAGGTGACCGCATCGCCCTCGTCGCTAAAAACGGGACAGGCAAGACGACTTTGCTACGCGTACTCGCTGGTACTGAGGGGTCGGAAGGAGAAAGCTCTAAAATACTGATTTCCAAAGAAATACGCACTGGCTTTTTGGAACAAGAGCCTGACCTCGATGATAAAATGACTGCCCTCGAAGCCGTTTTTCATTCGGATAACCTTCAAATTCAAGCGATTAAGAATTACGAAAAAGCCTTATTGGACAATGATACTGAGGGGGTACAAAAGTATTTGACTGAAATTGATGAACTCCATGCATGGGATTTTGAAGCAAAAATCCATGAGATTTTATCAAAATTAAAAATTGATACCTTCCTCAATCAGCGCATCGGCTCGCTCTCAGGCGGTCAGAAAAAACGCGTGGCGATGGCAATATTGCTCATTGACGAACCTGATTTTATGATTCTCGATGAGCCGACCAACCATTTGGATTTGGATATGATTGAGTGGCTTGAAGCCTATTTTGCTTCGCGTCCCAGTCTTACGCTGTTTGTCGTTACGCATGATAGGTATTTCCTCGATGCCATTTGCAACACCATTATTGAGTTGGAAGGTGGTAAATTTTACCGCTATCGCGGTAATTATGCCTATTATTTGGAGCAAAAAGCTTTGCGGATGGATGTTGATGCGGCGACGATGGGTAAAAATCAAAAATTGTTCTCTCGCGAACTCGATTGGATGCGTCGGCAACCGCAAGCACGCACCACGAAGGCTCAAAGTCGGATTGATGATTTTCATGAATTGAAAGATAAAATCAGTAAAAAAGTAGAAACAGAAGACATGCAAATTGACATCAAAACCACTTGGTTAGGGTCAAAAATCGTGGAATTGCACCATATTTCTAAGCAATTTAATGATGTCAAATTGATTGAAAATTTTACTTATAAATTTAAAAAAGGCGAGCGCGTCGGTATTGTCGGGCAAAATGGCGCAGGAAAATCCACGTTTATCAACATTTTGACGGGCGATTTGCCACCTGATAGTGGAAAAGTGGTGATTGGCGAAACCATTCAGTTTGGGCATTACAATCAATCGGGCATGAAGCTGAAAGAGGATAAGCGCGTGATAGAAGTGATAACGGACATTGCCGATTTTATTCCGCTTGAAAAAGGTCAAAAAATTACAGCTTCCGCTTTGTTAGAGCGTTTTTTATTTACAAAAGAGCAGCAGCAGGTGTATGTATCGCAGCTTTCGGGCGGTGAAAAAAGGCGTTTATATTTACTCACAGTCATTATAAAAAATCCTAATTTCCTCATTCTCGATGAGCCGACGAATGATTTGGATATATTGACGCTCAATGTTTTAGAAGATTTTTTGCAGAATCAATTCAATGGTT
This sequence comes from Saprospiraceae bacterium, assembly GCA_043747725.1. Classification (GTDB taxonomy): domain Bacteria; phylum Bacteroidota; class Bacteroidia; order Chitinophagales; family Saprospiraceae; genus JAAFJT01. The sequence continues at coordinate 939 of JAYTON010000187.1, read as the reverse complement.
GCTTAATCATCGTTACCCACGACCGTTATTTTATGGATAGGCTGGTTGACCATCTTTTTATTTTTGAAGGTGAAGGCAAAATCAAAGATTATAATGGCAATTACACAGAGTACCGGGAGTTGAAAAAAATAGAAGACCGCGAGCAAAAAAAGCAAGCGGCAAATGGCAACGGGCAAGCGGTGAATACCCCCTCAGTATCTCAGATTATCGACACTCGAAAAGCCAACGATACCGAGCGCAAAGAATTCAAGCGGCTTGAAAAAGAAATTGAAAAATTAGAACAGCAAAAAGCTGAGATAACGGATAAATTTAATGATTCTAATATTTCAAATAAAGACATTGAAAAACTATCTTTAGAGCTTTCGGGCGTACTGAAACAATTGGAAATCAAGGAGATGCGTTGGTTGGAACTATCCGAATTGGTTTAAGAAATTGAAAAATACGTTATGGAAACTTTAAAAGTTTCCGGAACGTTGAACCATAAAATTGAAGCTAATATTATCTATGAAATTCGACAAAGCTATCCCCGTCAAAGCATTAGCCAAGCAAATAGGTGCAACCGACATCATCGGCGACGATACGCTTAATGCATTGGGAATCAATGAGATACACCATGTTAAAAAAGGGGATATTACATTTTCCGATGTCCAAAAATATTTTGATAAAGCATTGAAATCCCATGCCTCTATCATTATTTTGAACGAAAAAGTAGAGTCCGTTCCAGGAGGAAAAGCCGTGCTGGTGCATCCACAACCCTTCGAAGCGTATGATAGCATTGTGCGCGCGCAACGTCCATTTATGCCTTTGTCAGAAGCCACGCGAGCGGGCAGTATCAATGTAGCGGATTCAGCGGTGGTGCATGAATCGGTGATTTTAGAGCCGAATGTGGTCATCGGCAACCATGTTAGGATTGGCGTTGGGAGCTATATCCAAGCCAAT
>JAYTON010000186.1:0-3106 GCA_043747725.1 Saprospiraceae bacterium | reverse complement strand
AATCAATAACTTAGTTTACTCTAAGGCTACTCAAGAAAAAAAATAATTAATTGATTATCAATTAGTTATATCGCAATCAGTTCATAGTCTATTTTGCATTAAAAAACCATTCGTTTGCCTCTGTTTTATTTCTCCTTGAAATTGGCATTTCCATTCCATTTTTTAAAATAAAACAATCCCCTTTTAATGCCTCAATATGGTATCTGTTAACCAGATATGAACGGTGGCACCTAAAAAAGTTTTTATCCATGAGTATGTCTTCGAAGTAGGCTAAGTTTTTAGATGACAACTCCCGAGTGCCATTTGACAAATGAATATAGCTGTAATTGCGCTCGCCTTCAATATGTGTAATTTGTTTTAAGGGCAATCTTAAAGTACCATTTTGTTGAGGCAATACCAATTTTTGGTTTTCAACAGGTTGTGCTTCAAGATTTGATAAGGCATTTTTAACTTCACTACTGTTATTTGCAGACCTTAGCAGCCGTTTGATTGTTTCATCCAATTCGCTTTCATCAATTGGTTTAACCAAATAGTCTAAGGCATTAAATCTAAATGCTTTAATGGCATAATGGCTATGCGATGTGGTAAATACCGTTTGGAAATTGATGTTTTCTATCCGTTGAAGCAGTTCAAAACCCGTCATATCGGGCAATTCAATGTCCAAAAAAACAACATTTGGCTTTTTGGAAGCCATTAATTGTAATGCTTCATGCCCGTTATTGGCAGTTGCCACAACGGAAATAGCGGGTGCATATTGATTGAGTAAATCATGCAAAACCGTAGCCATAAAGGCATTGTCTTCTACGATAAGGGCTTTTAAGGGTTGCTTTGATGCCATAGTTGTGTATCCTAAATTTTTAGGGTAAAGGTATGTAAAACCGTTTGATAATTACAACGACCTTACGATAAGCCACATGTAGTTCCTTCGCACACGATGCCTTACTTTTGTCGGACAATCATTTAGCGAGGGGATTTCAAATGTCAAGATTTCAAATTTCAAGGAGCAATAGGTTGATTAGGGAATTTGTAAAAATAACTCACCCTTATTGCAATCCTGAAAGGATTGAATTTGAATAACCGTAGGTGAAACCTACGGGCTTACTATAAGCGTGTTTACAACTCCGAAGGAGTTGAACGTCAACACTTTATGATTAAAATTAAAATGATTTACACATTCAACTCCTTCGGAGTTGGAGACCGCTTTTTACGCTTTCCGTAGGTTTCACCTACGGTTATTCACATTCAATCCCTTCGGGATTAGGGGGTAAGTTAAATTTTTATAAATTCCCTTATTTAAAATCAATTTACAAATTAAATCAATTAATAAAAAATAATCATGCGCCCTTTACAACTACATCTAAAATTTATCCTACTTAGCATAGCCCTGCTTTTTACCATCACTGTTTATGGGCAATCCAAAACGGATGCTGTCAATACAACGGCATCATTTCCGCAAGGATTTATTCAACGGCAACAAACGGTTTCATCTTTATTCAAAACTATTGATAACAAAAAGTATGAGGAGGCTATTGTTCAAGCCAATCAAATAGTAACTGATGCCCTCAACAACAAGGACACCGTAAACCTTCGAGATGCTTACAGATTACTCTCAAAAGCCTATCATTTGAAAGGAGACCCAAAACAACGAGACCAATATGAGGTACTTATTCAAAAATTGGCTGTCGCATACGGCTATCACATAGACGAAGGACTCCAATTTTATGAAAATAAGAAAGACCCTCATTCAAGACAAATGCCCTATGTCTTCGATGAACTTCAACTCTTAGAGGATAGAGAGGGTAAGTTAACGTTCGATGACATCAGCTCACCAGCATTTCAAGACAGGTACAAAAACAATTTTACCCTTGAACCGGGAAATGGATTAAATACAGTAAGAGCGTCGGAGGAACTTCATGAAGTATCAAAGACCTTATTTAATCAAGATGCTGTGTATTGGGTTAAGTTGAAAATAGTGGGCAGCCGTACAAAAAGGGCGCATAATTTTTTTCATATTGAAAGATATTGGAGCGCAAGCTGGGACAAGGTAGATTTATATGTGTCCTCAGAAGGTAAGAAACCAGCGCATTATAAATTTGGGCTGGCACTTTCTCCCAAAGAAAAAGATTCTAAATATGCTAAATATGCTGCCAATTTTTTTGAATTGGACCTCGAAAAAGATGCCGTTGTCACGCTATATATTCGTCTGGAAGGTGCCCGAAAAAATAATAATGACCAATTTCGCCCACATCTTATTAGCTTGGTGTTGGTAGATTCCCGATACTTTCAGGAATTTGGCGGGTACTACCATATCCCAGACTCCATAACGCATACGCACAATTATCTTCAACCACGCAGATTAAACCATATAATTCATGCGTTGAATTTTATTGAAGACCCCAATCAGCAATACAGCCTAAATGATGTCGTGCATAACTGGTACCAATTAGCCCCTATGTTTACTTATCAAGCAATAGACCGAAAACCATCGGCTTATTATTGGGCGCAATTGAAGGTGGTGAATACCGCAAAGAATCGTATCGAACACTCATTTATGCTACCCGAGCAATGGGATGATGTAGATTTTTATGTGCCAGATGCGGACAAGAATTACAAAAAATATAGGACAGGTACCAACTTGAAGGAGGGACAAAAAATGGTTCCCGGTTTATACAATATCATTCGCTTCAATGCCAAATATAACGACAGCCTGACCATTTTTATCAGGTTCAAATCCAATAAAGTATTTCCTTCGTCATCTACCTGTCTTACAAAATTTGAGGTACTCCATTTTGAGGAGTCCCAACTCTGGCAAGATCACCTCAAACTACACTTGGCAGATTATATTATGGTAGGTATTACCTTGATACTGATGATGTATTATTTCATTATTTTTTTAATCAACAAAGAGCGTTCATACTTCTATTTGTTCGTTTTCTTTTTAGGGTTTTTCATCTTTGCTTTCAATAGTTCAAATATTTTAAGTCAATTTCAATTTAATCCTGCTGTTATTTCTTTTGCGGGAACGATATGCATATTGGGCTTGTTTAAATTTGGTGAAGAAATATTGAATATCAAACAGTTTTCTAATTGGATTCATAAAGCCAAC
>JAYTON010000185.1:0-13879 GCA_043747725.1 Saprospiraceae bacterium | reverse complement strand
TTTTGAAGTGATGTCTTATGAGGCAATGATTGACTTTGCAGAAAAAAGACACGATGCTTTCTTTCAAGCGTTAGGCATTGACAATTTGTAAACTTGAAGAGCGAAATGGAAGCAAGCCGCCTTATACAAATTCAATTGGAACAAATTGGGTGCAAACTTGATATGACACTTCTTGGGACAGACAAAAGAGCTACCTATAACAAGGGGTTTTCGAAAGTGGGGTTTCTGTGCTTCGCAGACACTTTTGTGCAAAAATGGAAGTTCAGTTCTCCGAATGAAGTTTTGTGCTAATAATCCCCACCATCGCAAACCTCCAAAAAGTTATATGCACCCCATCAGTATTCACTCAACTTTTCATTATAAATTAGGCTTCGATACTGAGGGGGCGTTTATGTTACTTATTTAAATTTTAAAAACTATTTTATTATAAATACACATAGCTAAAATATTCATTATCAATGCTTTATCCTATTTTGATAATAATATTTTGGTTGTATCATTTAGGTTTTTTACATTTGTTGACATGTACGCGCTATTGCGTATAATTATACCGACCTTCTTCGGTAAACATATTTTTACTATATTTGACATAACACTTTGACAAAGCTTATGAAGCTACCACATCCTATACCATATCAAGGAAGTAAACGAAATTTAGCAGACCAAATTTTAAGGATGTTTCCTGAACATTTTGACAATCTCATTGAACCTTTTGCAGGTTCGGCAGCTATCACTATTGCTTCGGCTTATTATTTTAAGGCTAACAGTTTTATCATCAACGACATCAACGAGCCGTTGATTAAACTTTGGGACACTATAATCAATGACCCTAAAAAAATGGTGAAATCTTATCACGATATTTGGCATGGACAATTAGGTCATGAAGAAGAATACTATTATCAAATAAGAGACCATTTCAACGATACAAAAAAACCTGAATATTTATTATTTCTTTTGGCTAAGTGTGTAAAAGCAGCGGTTCGTTACAATTCACAAGGTGGTTTTAATCAAAGTCCTGACAAAAGACGTTTGGGTAGAAATCCTTCCTTGATGCGTGACGATATTTTAAGAGTATCACAATTGCTGAAAGGGAAAACACAGCTTTATTCAGAAGACTATCAAAATATCCTTGACCTTGCAACTGCAGATGATTTAGTGTACATGGATCCACCTTATCAAGGAACGGGCTTAAATGGTGGTTTTAATTATGCAGGTAATATTGAGTTTGACAACTTTATTGTTTCACTTTTTAAACTAAACAACAATAACATACCATACATTTTAAGTTACGACGGGCGGACTGGTGATAAAACTTATGGAAGTCCATTGCCTGATAATTTACACCTAACTAAGATTGAGATAAATGCAGGGCGGTCATCACAAGCAACACTTTTGAACAGAAACGAAATAACATACGAAGCTGTTTTTTTATCCCCAGCTTTGGTGTCAAAAATTGACTTGCAGAAAGTTACAGGCAAACAAAATTATCAAACAGAACTTTTTGTAAACTAATGGACAAAGAAAAGAGAGTTTATCCCAAAGAATTTTTAGAGTATGTTCAGTCAATTACCAACAAGAGAGCAAAAATTGTTATTGACCACATTTTATCTCATGGTTTTATTACAACCGAAGACCTTGAAAAGACTTATGGTTATAACCATCCACCTAGAGCAGCAAGAGATGTTCGAGAAGCAGGAATTCCACTCGAAACTTTCAAACTAAAATCTCAAGATGGCAAATCAATTGCGGCTTACAGGTTTGGTGACCTTGCATCATTGCAAACTAATCGTGTTGCAGGACGAATTTTGTTTTCAAAAGATTTCAAACATTCTTTGTTTGTGGCTTGTGGCGGACGTTGCCAAATTTGTAATGGGCAATTTGAAGAACGCTATTTGCAAGTTGACCATAGAGTTCCTTATGAAGTTGGTGGAGATGTAACAGATAGAGAACCAAAACATTTTATGTTATTGTGTGGTTCATGCAACAGAGCAAAGTCGTGGAGTTGCGAACATTGCGACAATTGGAAAACTGAAAAGAAACCACCCGTTTGTATGCAATGTTATTGGGGCAGTCCTGAAAATTATAATCACATCGCCATGGAACAAGTTAGACGGCTTGACATGCAATGGAATGGGGACGAAATAAAATATTATGACGCTTTAAAAGTAATTGCCGACTATAATAAAATTGAACTTCCCGAATTTATAAAGCAAATTATTGCGGACAGGACGGAGAAAGAATAATAACTATGCTCCAACATTTGGCTGGACAAAATTATAAGCACCCCCTCAGTATAAAATCCCTTTTTCTAAATTAAATCAAAAAATATAATAAACCCAAACCAATCTTAGATAAAGAAAAATGATACGACCTGACATTGACGAGATTAAAACAGGCGAAGAACTTAAACGGTGGTATTGGCTTAAACAAGAATTAGTGGACTTCTGTAAACGGACTCAGTTAAGTTACGTTGGAGCGAAGTTTGATATTTTGGAAAGAATTGCAACTGCATTAGACAAAGGAATTTCTAAACCAGAAAAAATATCACAATCTGACAAACCAACCTCAAAATTTGTTTGGTCAAAGTCTTTATTGAGCTTAGAAACAGTTATTACAGACAGTTATACAAACGGACCTAATACAAGAAAGTTTTTTAAGCAACATTGTGGCAACAAATTTCATTTTAGTATTCCGTTTATGGACTTTATGAAAAACAATTGTGGTCAGACATTACAAGACGCAATAAATGAATGGCAAAGACTGAACGAACAAAGTAAAGACAAAAATTTCAAAAGCGAAATTCCAGCAGGAAATCAATACAACAAATATATTAGGGACTTTTTTGCTGACAATCCAAATATGACAATCGAACAAGCAAGACATTTTTGGAAGCTCAAAAGAAGTTTACCTTTAGGAAGGCATATTTATGAAAACACTGACTTGAAACTACAATGAAGATCATCTCACCATCCCTAAAATCTCCTCCCTTTCATTTCTTAACTGCAATACCCCCTCCTGCCACGCTTCGCTCGCAGTGACATTTGCAGTTTTCAAATGGCTACAAGCTTGGTATTTTATCCATAAATCCTTGTAAATCAATGAGTAATATCCTAAAAAAGGGAGTAAGGTGACAAGTGCGTAAATTGCCCAATGGTTCAGAATAAATGCCACTGTGATTAAAATAATGTATTGGATTAAAATGCCACCCATAGCCACCGTAGCCAATACAGGACCTTTAAATTCCAAATATTTGACTCGCTCATTTTTGATTTTCGTAGCATACCAAGCTGGTATCCAATGACCTAACCAACCGATTGCAAAAGGTATAAATCCGATAATCAGAGCCATGAGGTTTTTAGTGTTTTCATGCCAAGGTTGGGCTATTGCGAGGTCATCTAAATCCTTGGATTTTAAGTTTGAAAAATACGCATTGGTTTTATTTTTAAGCGTAACCAATTGATTATCATCAAGTTGATTAATATTATCCGCTATTTCTTGATGCGCCATCAAACGGCGTTTGGATGAGCTAAATATAGGAAAAACAGGTTCAGGATAGGTGTTTCGATAGAGTGTAAAAATGTTTTCAGTGACCTCATCATTCTCGGACTTGGCAATTTCTACCAACAATGGGCGCATAGCATTTTGCACATCTGCCGTCAGTTGATTGATGGCTTTGTTATTATTTTCAGCGTAAATTTCGTAGTATTGACTGAGGGGTATGGCATCGCCATATTGAATCATCACTTCCGAACGAAAGGTGTGCGGTGCCGTATAAGTGAGGCAAACGGGGACAAAATACAAATCCAAGTCGCCATAAATCTCATAATTTCCAAAAGCCATCCGCGCCATACCTTTTTGAATTGGGCGCAATCGTTTCACGGTCTGAGTACCGCCTTCGCTGAAAATCAAAATGCTCTTTTTCTCTGCCAACGCCTTATAAATGTACTTCATGGTGGCAGCATTATTTTTCAAATTGGAGAAACCATCTTTAAAACGAAAAATCGGAATCATATTGAGACTGCCAAAAATACGCCGCACCCAAGGCTTTTCAAACATATCGCCCCGAGTAATAAAATGATACTCCACATTCCAAGTCAAACACGCCAACATACACGGCTCGAAAAAGCCCGTCTGATGATTGCAGGAGAAAATCAGCGGTTTACCGTGCGGTATTTTTTCAGTCCCGGTGTGGTATATTTTTTTAAAATAAATTTTAAAAACCAATGTGGCTATTGGTCTGACGACATGATATAGATTCATAATGACTTGACTATCAATAACTTATATTTAATCAGCCCCCTAAATCCCCCAAAGGGGACTTTAAGACAGCTTACTTTTTTCCTTTCACTCTATTCAAACCTGCCTTTGCTAAGGCATGAAGCGAATCCGAATAATCATCGGGATTCAGTGCCAAACAGTAATTAAAAAATTGCCGTGCTTTATCGTATTGTTTATATTCTTCATAAATAATACCCAACTGCAAAGCGGCATTACAAGCATAATAATATTGGGTTTGCTTGCCAGCTTGTATTGTTTTATCATAAAACTGAATCGCTTCATTGGATTTTTTCAACATCTGCAAAATCCTGCCCATGCGATACATGTACTCCAACTTATGCGCTTGATTGGCAAAATCTGCTTCTTTTTTATCTTTCAAAAAGTTGTAAGCCTTTTGATAATAGCCACCATCGAAAAAGAGGCGACCCCTCAGTAAATTTGGCTCAGGTGCACTGCCCGACTTAGCTTCTTTCAAGGCATTTTTATCGCCGCCAATATCCGCCCGCCCAACTGTTTTACAATTTTCTATAAAAATTTTATACCCGCTGGGATTACCCCTCAGTAATTCGAACCAAGCGATGCGCTGAAAACCTTCTTTTAAATAATTTCTACCTTTGAAATAATACACATATTTTTTCAAAGATTCATCTGCATCCCCATCGCCGCGATACAGTTTCGCCAAACCAAGCATATAATCCAAGTAATAAACGGTCAAATAGCCACTACCAGTCGGGCGATTTTGCAAAATTTCAATCGCTTTATCGTTCCTCCCCGTCCTCATCGCCACGTTCGCAAGGGCGAAGCAATGCAACATATTCTCCCGAGGCTTCAATTTACCGTTATTAATGATATTCCAAGCAGATTCGCTTCGATTATTGAGGTGAAGCATCAAAAAAGCGTACATCACCATCGCCTCAGATTCAAAAACAAAGTCATTGGTTTTAGCATAATTAATCACTTCTTCCATCTCCGTTTGCCCTTGCTGAATAGTCCCATTCATGCCGAAAACGAGTTTTGCCCCCCATTTATAGTTATCAGGAATCGTCCCAACCACCGAATGAAGTACCCCGAGGGTCATTTTATTGGCAATAAAATTAGGGAATTTTTTTTCATTCGTTTCAAGCAATTCATAAGCCGTGCTCGCTGCATTTAAGGCATCGAGGTAACTACCGAATTTCACTTTATTCATTGCCCAAAACAAGCGTACTTGCGCCTGTGTGAACAGATAATAGGGCGATGAAGGGTCGCCATTTTTCAAGGCATTCAGGCGTTTTTTTTCGTTGGGGCTGTATTTATCATAATCCGCTTTGTCTTCACTGATGAATATTTTGATACATTCCAAATGGTTTTCGATATAATATACCACGAGATTATTGGGGTCAGATTGCCGCATTTGACTGATTAAATCATACGCTTCATCAAATTTCAAAGCCAACGTTTTCTCATAAGCCTTACGTGCTAATGGCGTAAACTCAAATTGACCAATTGCGCCTAAATCATTGACAATCAATAAAATACCAATTAAAAAAAATATTTTTATGTTTTTCATCTTCAAAATAATCATAAAAAATTTGTCTTTATTTCAACTTAAAAATAAGAAATTTTTAGCTCTATACTGAGGGGGTGTTAAATTGAAAGTTGAAAATTGAAAGTTATGAGTGTGGACAATTTTCAACTCTCAATTTTCAATTCTAAACTATTTCTGCGCTTGCGATACCAAATACGCCGCCACTGCACCAAAAATAATATTTGGCACCCAAACGCCGACAATCGCAGGTACATCGGGCTGCATGGCGAAAGTGACTGAAAATTTGGATAAAAAGATAAAAATTGCCCCCAATCCAAGACCCATTGCCAAGTGCAGACCGATGCCACCCCGTACTTTTCGAGCTGCCAAAGCCATACCGATGAGTGTCAAAATGATAATGGTAAACGGTTCGGACGTGCGTCGATGCACTTCTATTTGGTAAGGCTTCGTGTTGCCCATGCCGCGTGCATCTAATTTGTATATTTCTTTATAGAGTTCAGGCGTCGTCAGCATTTCATTTTGATTGTGATAGCGGACAAAATCTTCGGGTTGAATGTTTAGCGTGGTATCAATGGAGGCTATATTGGTTTCGAGCGATTCACTTAGACCGTTGAACGTACGGCGTTGGGCTACTTTCAGCACCCATTTGTTGGGATAGCCGCGCCATTCAGCACTTTCAGCCTTTAAAATGCTTTTTAATTCTCCATTTTCATATTTTTCGATGCGAAAATCCCTGACAGTGGTATCATTTATTCGAAAATAGCCAATAAAAACCTTCGTCTGAGGATCAAGAAACATGTGCACATTTTCGGTCTTCCCATTGTCATTTGTCGTAGTTATATAAGTATGCTCGATTCTTAGGCGGTCTTTATTGCCTCTTGGCACTATAAAATGGTTCAAAAAAAGATGCAACACAGCTATCAATCCCGCCGCAATCATATAAGGTCTGGTCAAACGACCAAAACTGATGCCCGCATTCAACATGGAAATAATTTCGGAATTAGATGCCATCCGAGACGTAAAAAAAATGACAGAAATGAGCGCGTACAACGGAAAAAGCAAGGTGCTGATATGCGGAATGAAATTCATATAATGGTCAATAAAAATTTCCTTCTTCGTAATCACCCCTTTTGTAAACACGTCCGCTTTCTCACTAAAGTCAATCACGCACGCAATGAGTGTGAGCATCAAAACAATGAAACCGAAAGTTGAGAGATATTTTTGGATAATGTATTTATCTAAAATACTTATTTTCAATGATTTAAACATTATGGTATTTTATCAAACTAAAATTAAGGGTTTGCTACCCCCTCAGTATTAAGCACTCAATTGTTATATTTATTAATGATTTTCAGTCTCTATAATTTTCTAATTTAAAAATCCAAAGCCCCATCAGAGTAGGAATATAATATGAAAAAAAGAGGATAGAATTAATTGATAGAACTTTAAAATTAAATTTTCCAAAAAAGAAATAGATAGGGAAAGCCACTAAAATTACAGAAAATATTGACAATATAGTCTTTATTTTTATATGGTTTAATGTTGTTTTTAGCAAATAATTCGTAAGCAATGCTAATAAAAACAGGCTTGGAATTGAAAAAATAAAACCAGACAATAAACTAAAAACTAAAGCGAATTCGAAAATCAGACCATAATAATTATACAACAGAAGCCTAAAATATTCTACTATATATAAAGAAATTAAAAAACCTATAATCGTAGCACATAACCAAACACAAAGAGAATATATAAAAGGTTTCATTTTAGTACATTTGTTCTAATTAGGGTATTTTGCCAATTTTTCTATTTTTCAATAAAAAAACTCAAAATTTAATTTTGACAAAATTTGCTATTTAATTTGAATAATTGCTAACATTATAACAGAAAAATAATTTTCAACTAATTGATTTTCAATTAATTATAAAAATTTATTGAGGCAATTTTAATTTAGAACATTTGTTCTAAAAACGTGGTGAATTGAATAGAAATTTCTTATTTAGTTAAAATCATTTTGAAGTTCAAATTTAAACATATTGTCAGATATTTATATTTTTATTCAAAATGTAATCTTAAAATTTTAATTTTCTTTAAAAATTGTACAAAAAATGATTTAGAACAAATGTTCTAATTTTAAAAAATGCACTTCATCCCCCCTCATTATTTTGCCAATTTTTCAATTTTTAAAACTCAATGAGTCCAGCGGACTCACATATTTGTAGAATAGATTGGGTGAAATGTTTTACGAGTCCAGCGGACTCGCACCTAATACATAGTACGCATAGATTATGTGCGAGTCCGCTGGACTCAATATCAAAGTCTAATGGCCAACTTTTTAACCATCTCATTTTTCCACGACATAAAAGTGCCGTCCAAAATCCTACGCCGCGATTCATTCACCAACCAAATATAGAACGCTAAATTATGCAAAGTGGCGATTTGTCCTGCAAGCAATTCTTGAACGTGAAAAAGATGGCGCAAGTATGCTTTTGTATGAAAACGGCTCGTTGGTGCGGTACTTTCAGCATCAACGGGGCTAAAATCATCCGCCCATTTCAAATTTTTCATGTTCATCACGCCATTGGCTGTATAAAGCAAGCCATGTCGAGCATTTCGGCTTGGCAAAACGCAATCAAACATATCAATGCCGAGGGCGATATTTTCCAAGATATTGGCGGGTGTGCCTACGCCCATGAGGTAGCGTGGCTTGTCTTGCGGGAGTATATTTGTCACGACTTCCGTCATGGCGTACATCTCCTCAGCCGGTTCGCCGACGGAGAGACCGCCGATAGCATTGCCCTCGCGCCCTTGTTCGGCTATAAATTCCGCTGATTTTATGCGTAAATCCTTATAAACACTGCCTTGAACGATGGGAAAAAACGTTTGCTCATAACCATAAAGCGGTGGATTATTATCAAACTGCGTGATGCAGCGTTTGAGCCAACGATGCGTGAGGTCAATAGATTTTTTAGCATAATCGTATTCGCATGGGTACGGCGTGCACTCGTCAAATGCCATGATAATATCCGCGCCGATGATGCGCTGAATGTCAATTGCGCGTTCAGGACTAAAAAAATGCTTTGAACCATCAATATGTGAAGCGAAAGTGACCCCTTCCTCCGTTATTTTACGGCGATGCGCTAAGGAATAGACCTGATAACCGCCCGAATCCGTCAAAATTGGACGATTCCAACCATTGAATTTATGCAAACCGCCTACTTTTTGAATAATATCCAAACCTGGACGCAGGTATAAATGGTAGGTATTGCCGAGTATAATTTGCGCTTTGATGTCTTCTTCCAACTCTCGTGTATGTACGCCTTTAACCGTTCCGAGCGTGCCAACGGGCATAAAAATGGGTGTTTCGATGACGCCATGCGCCGTTTGGATGCTTCCAGCACGGGCTTTACTGAGGGGGTCGATATGTTCGAGTGTAAAAGTCAAATGAATTAGGAATTAGGAATTAGGAATTAGAAATTAGGAATTAGAAATTAGGATAAGGAATTAGAAATTTAGAAATGTTTTCAGCAATTCCTAATTCCTAATTTATTCAAATATGATAGTTTTGTTGCCACTCACGAAAACTCGATCTTCAAATACGAGTTTGAGGGCTTTGGCGAGGGCGAGTTTTTCAACATCGCGCCCCATTTGAGCCATCTCGTAAGCAGATTGAGTATGGTCGATGTGGATAACATTTTGGACGATGATTGGACCCTCGTCGAGGTTGTTATTCACAAAATGGGCTGTTGCGCCGATGATTTTCACACCCCGTTCGTAGGCTTGCCGATATGGATTGGCACCTATAAAAGCGGGCAAAAACGAATGGTGAATATTGATGATGCGATTTTTAAAATTATCAACAAATTGTGGTGAAAGAATCCGCATATATTTGGCTAAAATGAGATAATCTATAGGAAACTCCTTGATTTTGCTTAGAATTTCAGCTTCATGATCCTCTCTTGTTTTATTTTCATGAGAAATAAAATGAAAAGGAATATTGAATTTTTCAGTAAAATTTCTCAAAATTTCATGGTTGCCAATGACCGCCAAAACCTCTACATTCAACTCGCCAAACTGATTTCGCACCAATAATTCCCCCAAACAATGGTGCTCTTTGGTGACTAAAATGACGACTTTTTTTTTCTTTTTCTCAGAAATTCGGATGTGGGCATTAGCCGGTAAAATGCCTTGCAAGCCGTTGTGAATGCGGTCGGCGTCCATTTTGCCTTCTATTTCGGTGCGCATGAAAAAGCGTTGAGTTTCTTCTTCTACAAATTCGTAGTTGGCAATCACGTTCAAATCGTTGTGGTACAAAACGCCCGTCGCTTTATGCACCAAGCCTTTGGCATCCGAACAATCTATTAAAATGGTATGCGTCATAATTTAATTGAGCATCAAGAGGTTTAGTTGAGATACCATACCCCTCAGTATTTTTAAGAAAATTGGGTAAAAAGACGCAAATATATCTAATTTTTGGGAGTGTTGGGTTTTAGTGGGTGGTGTTTAAATAGGATAAGTAAAAAATATTAATCATAGTGGGGCATTTAATTAAGCTATAAACAATTAGTCGAATGAGTTAAAAGTGATTTTTTGTTAAAATATTTTACAAAAATTATAGTTTTCTGTAAAATATTTTAACAAAAAAGTATAATTTTTGTAATTTTGTTTTACAAATTATTATAAAATGATACAGAGAACAATTTTCCCTACTCTATTGGAGCATCTTTACAAACCCCAAGTGACGGTTGTGACGGGTATGCGGCGTGTCGGTAAATCAACAGCTTTGAAATATCTGCTCAATCAAATTGAACATGACAATAAGATTTATTTAGATTTTGAAAAAGCGGACAACCGTTTTATTTGGAATCAAACCTCATATAAAGATATTGAAATCAATTTAGCGGTAGAAGGAATAGATTTGTCTCAGCCGACTGTTATCGCTTTAGATGAAATTCAGCTTGTACCGCAATCAACGAGTGTTATCAAATATTTGTATGATACTTATGGGGTGAAATTTATAGTTTCAGGGTCAAGTTCATTTTATTTAAAGAATCGGTTTTCAGAAAGTTTGGCAGGGCGTAAGCAAATATTTGATATGTATCCCTTGGATTTTGCTGAGTTTATAGCATTTAAAGGGGGAAATACTGAGGGGGTGCTTCGCTTTTCCAAACAACCATTCATATTGGCTTTTTATAATAAATGGAAGGCATTGTATGAGGAATATCTTCGATTTGGTGGTTTTCCTGAAGTGGCTTTAGCCGAAACAGAAGCGGATAAAAAAGCCTTTTTGAAAGATATTGTCAATGCCTATATTGAGTTAGATATTGCCTTGCTTTCCGACTTTGCTGCTTCTGATGATTTGTATAAAATTATGCGTCTTTTAGCCAATAGAACGGGTAGTAAGGTCGATTATACAAAGATGTCGTCAATTTTAGGGATAGGTCGGCATAAACTCAAAGACTATTTTGAGCTTTTAGAATATACCTATTTTGTTCAATTTATCAATGCTTTTTCAACCAATCCTGATCGTGAATTGAGCAAACAACAGAAAGTTTATATTGCTGATACTGGACTTTTGCAAACTTTGGCTCAAGTGAGTAGCGGTCAAGTTTTTGAAAATGCGATGGCAGTTCAATTGGCTCGATTGGGTGAATTGCATTATTATCAAAAAATATCAGGTCAAGAAATCGACTTTATTTTAGATGGAAAAGTAGCTATTGAAGTGAAAGAAACACCTACGCCTAAAGATTTAGCCGTGTTGAAAAGTAGGGCAGCTTTGTTGAAAACGTCTGAAACATGGCTCATTGGTCGCTATGCTCCTGCGCAAGATTTTAAAAATTTTTATTGGGGCGGAGCGTTTTAAGAAGTAAAAAAAATGCCATTGCATCACTGCAATGGCATTTTTTTATCAAAATACTGAGGGGGTAGTCGTAATTACTTGACAATATAAGTGGTCGCCTCAGCTTTCACCTCTTGTTTAGACTGTTCGATAGTCGTTTGACCGATGCCTGATTGTGGGTGTTCAGCTTTATACTTTTGACCCAAAATCGGTGCAATCGCTAAACCCACCAAACAAGTCAATTTAATCAAGATATTCATTGAGGGACCTGAAGTATCTTTGAAAGGGTCACCCACAGTATCACCGATAACGGCTGCTTTGTGAGCATCAGAACCTTTATACTCCATTTTACCATTGATCATCACGCCTTTTTCAAATGATTTTTTAGCATTATCCCAAGCACCACCTGCGTTAGATTGGAAAATTGCCCACATAACACCTGATACCGTTACACCTGCCATATATCCACCCAATGACTCTGGTCCCATTAAGAAACCGACAAGCAACGGCGTGATAATAGTCAAAGCACCTGGCATCAACATTTCACGAAGGGCTGCTTTTGTAGAGATTTCAACGCATTTACCATATTCAGGCTTGCCCGTTCCTTCCATAATACCTGGAATTTCACGGAACTGACGACGTACTTCATTCACCATATCCATCGCTGCACGACCTACTGCATTCATCGCAAAAGCAGAGAACACAACGGGAATCATACCGCCCACAAAAAGAGCCGCCAAAACCTTAGCATTGAAAATATTGATACCATTAATACCCGTAAATTTCACATACGCTGCAAAAAGTGCCAAAGCAGTCAAAGCTGCTGAAGCAATCGCGAAGCCTTTACCGATAGCTGCTGTCGTGTTACCTACTGAGTCCAAAACGTCTGTCCGCTCGCGAACTTCCTTAGGCAAATGACTCATTTCAGCGATACCACCTGCATTATCTGCAATCGGTCCGAAAGCATCAATCGCTAATTGCATAGCTGTAGTCGCCATCATCGCGGAAGCAGCGATTGCTACACCGTAGAAACCTGCGAATGAATAAGCACCCCAAATTGCCCCTGCGAAAAGAAGAATCGGATAAAAAGTGGACATCATACCCACACCTAAACCAGCGATGATATTCGTAGCAGCCCCCGTAGCCGAACGCTGAACGATGTCCAAAATAGGCGTTTTGCCCAAACCTGTATAATATTCAGTGATCGCTGAAATAGCTGCACCAACAACCAAACCTAAGATAACAGCATAAAAAACATTCATGGCAGGAATAGCTTTCAAGCCTTCTCCAAAGAAATTCATATTAATTGTCGCTGGCAACATCCGTTGAATTAAGCCAAAACAAACTACCGCTGTTAGACCCAATGATACCCAGTTACCTCTATTCAAAGCATTTTGAACTGCATCTGAAGAGACATTTTTATCATCAACGCTCACAAACCAAGTACCGATAATTGAAAGAATAATACCAATACCAGCAATCAACATCGGCAAAATAATAGGTCCAATGCCACCGAATGGATCGGTGAAACCTGGATTGTCAGCAATTAAATAACTGCCCAGAACCATTGAAGCTAAAACAGTTGCCACATAAGAACCGAATAAGTCAGCACCCATACCAGCCACGTCACCTACGTTATCGCCTACGTTGTCGGCAATAGTGGCAGGGTTACGAGGATCATCCTCAGGAATACCCGCTTCTACTTTACCGACAAGGTCAGCACCAACGTCTGCCGCTTTCGTGTATATACCGCCGCCTACGCGTGCAAAAAGAGCGATAGATTCAGCACCCAATGAAAAGCCTGCTAACACTTCCAATACCTTTTCCATTTGGTGTGGATTGTTGCCAGTGCCATTCATAAATTGCGTGTAAAACACAATGAATAAAAAGCATAATCCAAAAACAGCCAAACCAGCCACACCCAAGCCCATCACAGTACCACCTTTAAATGATACTTCCAAAGCTTTGGAGAGGCTTGTGCGGGCAGCTTGTGTTGTGCGAACGTTCGCTTTTGTAGCAATCCGCATCCCAAGATTACCTGCAAGGGCTGAAAAAACAGCCCCGAGAACAAAGGATACAACAATTAATGCACTTGAATTTTCAACCAATGTTGTTTGAAAACCCAATAATGCACCCGCTACTACGACGAAAATCACTAAAACGCGGTATTCAGCGTTCAAAAAAGACATCGCCCCTTCGGCGATAGCCGTTGCAATTTCTTGCATTTTGGAGTCACC
>JAYTON010000184.1:0-9413 GCA_043747725.1 Saprospiraceae bacterium | reverse complement strand
CTCCTTTAAGTGGCGGTACAATTATGAGTTATTGCCATATTTCGCAATACGGTACAAATTTCAAAAATGGATTAGGCAAACAACCTGGTGATGTTATTAGAAATTCAGTGGCTAACGCGCTTTGCCTTGGCAGTTCGCCAACTTGCGCAATACCTTCGACGCCAGTTTATAGCAATATTACCATGTCGAGTACAGATATTAATTGGCAACCTGTGACTGATGCGATAGGCTATCAAGTAGAATATAAAAAATTAAATACAAGTGTGTGGGCAGCCGTAAAGACTTCAACTGCCAGTCTAACACTTTCAAATCTTCCAATTTTGGATACTTTTCAAGTCCGTATTTCTACAATCTGCAACAATGGTATGAGCGGTGCTTCGACTATTACTGGTTTTAGAACTTTGAATAATTTAAAATGCACCAATGAGCAGACCCCCTCAGTATCAGCCATTGCAAGCACATCTGCAAAGGTCAATTGGGTAACAATACCGGGCGCGACTAATTATTTATTTGAATACAGACAGTCTCAAAGTCCTACTTGGAAAAATGAGATTTTGTCAAAACCGACTTTAAGTTTGGATAATTTGATTGGTGGCAAAATCTATGAAGTCCGTGTAACAGCTACTTGTACCGATATTACAGGTCAAAGTTCTCCTAATATTAGTTTTATAACTTTATCTAATGATATTATTAAAAATACCAACTACCGCTCTTTTACAAGCTTGACAACGATTAGAGAAATATCAATAGACAATTCTGCTATCACTTCAGAATGTGTTATAAATGATGCGCCTACAATTGAATCAATAGAGGCTAATAATACTGCTGTCATTAGTTGGACTAATTTAGATGAAGTCAATTATTATATCGTTCAATATAAACTTGAAAATAGCAAAAATTGGTCATCTACAACCGTTTTAACCAACACCATCACTTTGAAAAATCTGTTTCACAAACAGACTTATCAGGTATGCGTCATGCCCGTTTGCAATAGAACAAAAGGCGGCCCTTCACCCATTAGGTCATTTACAGTAGAGCCACAAGGGCTGATTTATTCAAATGAAAAGGCTAATATTCATTACAATATCTATCCAAATCCAACAAATGGCATATTGAAACTTCAAATTGATAGCCCTAAAGAAGGCGAAGCCCAAGTATCAATTTTAGATGCAACAGGTAAATTAGTCAATACCCAACCATTAGTGCCCATTGAAATGGGTATGCAAACGCAGGACATAGATTTGACAAATTTGAACAATGGCATTTATTTTATTAGAATAGCCAATAAAGAAAAAGTAGAGGTGAAAAAGTTTTTACTAATGAGAAATTAGGATTAAATAATTAGGAATTAGGAATTAGCTAATTCCTAATTATCATATTAAATTGAGGGGGCGACTACAGATAGTCGTTCCCTCATTTTATTTTTAAATCCAAAAATTTTATGTATTTTTAACATAAAATATCCTGCTTTTCGTTTTGAAATTTCACGATAACTCATTGACAATGAAATACTTAACCTACTTTATCTGCTTTTTAATTTTTAATCCAAGTTTTGCTCAAACCAATAAAGCAAACGAAGACTACATCTCATTACCAGGTGGTACTCGAATAAATAGCACTGGCTTAAACGAACTTGAAAAAGATACTTTAAGAAAAGGCAGTATTCCCTTTGCACTTCGACAAAAATGGGAAGAAGTAGGTAAAAGAAATCAAATCATTCAAGACAGTATTATGAAAACCCGAGTAGGTGAGCGCGTACCCGATTTTGACGCCAAAGATGTCATTGTGAGTGATAGTGCGACAACTGAGGGGTATCCGCATCGTCCATCCATGTATCAAGGTCGCGTTTTAATTCTCCATTTTTGGAATTTTTGGGACAATTCTTTCCGCAATGAAATTCCTGTTTTGAATGCCATAGTAGAAAAATATAGGCAAGATGGGTTAGAAGTACTCTCATTCACGGATGTGAAAATTGGGGAAAGTGAGCGTAAATATTTGAAGGAATACCCCATCCATTTTCCACTTGTTGAAAACTCGTGGAAATTTGCCGACGAGTTTTTATCCATGCAAATTTGGCGACCTTATATTATCATTGTTGATAAATACGGCAAGATGCGTTTTTTTTATAAACATGAAGATTTAGTGAAAATCAAATCCAATATCAATGAAAAGTATTCCGAAGTCAAGCAACCTACCTATAATTTTGAAGAAAAAATACGCCAATTACTGATGGGGCTTTGATTTAGTGAAAAGGTAATAGTGAAGAGTGAAAAATAGACCCCTCAGTATTTCCAACTTTTCAATATGACCTTTTCACTATTTAATTCCATCGCATATACGGCATACGCCGCACGCACTCGCTTCCGCCCTAAAACTTTGCGCTTTTTGACTACGCCAAGCCGTCAAAAATGACTCATTGTGCAGCCGCCCAAACTCAATAGTTGGTATCGTCACACAACTATAGACTTGACCGAAAGGTGAAATATAGCACGTTTCAAAGCCTGCCCCGCAATTGGAACGGGAAGACTCCCTTAGTTTAGGGTCATGTGCTTCGAGATAACTGATTGGAAAATCATCGCTTGAAAGTTGCACAGTCAAACCATGTTTTTGACCCAAAGTCATGAACCAACAAGCCGTCTCCATATCGGGCATTTGAGGCATAAGGTCGGGTTCATGAATTGCCCTACCAGCTTTTTTCAGCATGGCGATTTTAATATTATTGCAACCAGTTTGAGCAACATCATAAAAAAGAGATTCCAATTCCTCATCCGCCCCATTGCAATAGGTGAAACGGGCAGTGGCATTGATGTCTTTTTGAATCAAATTGTCGAGACCCCTCAGTGCTTTGTCATAATTATCGCGCCCACGTATATTATTATGAAACACTCTCCCGCCATCAAATGAAATCCGCACTTCCAGCGGCTGAGTGGCTTTCAAGGATTGTACATTTTTTTTATTCATTAAAATGCCATTGGATGTAACGATTAAATTCATCCCTAAGTCGGTAATATGCTTAAAAATCAACTGCCAATCCGGCTGTACAAAAGGCTCGCCGCCGCCGACAGCAATTTCTAAAACGCCAATAGTAGCCAATTCTTCAATAATTTCCAAGATACGCAGCGTAGGCAACTCGCGCGAAATATCCACAAACGGCGATGACGATGTGATACAATGCCGACATTGCAAATTGCACAAATACGTCATATCGAAATACACTTTCAAAGGTGCTTGCGGAATAAACGAGCCTGAAGTAAATAAGGCATCATCATGAATTTGCTCAGGGCGATTTTGAGAGAAAGTGCCTTGTTGCCGATTGTAAAAAATATATCCATCGTTGCCCGTATTAGATCGGACGACCCAATTCTGTAATTTGTTCATAGGATGTTTGTTTTTTGTAAAATGAACTAAGCAAATTGAGGGAGGAGAGAAAATGGGCGGTAGTAATTAACAAATATCCGACTAAATACTATTTAGCGCAAGGTTAAATTTTATATGGATTTAAATAAAATGTTTTGCCATTCATTGTTCATCATTTATAATTCATCATTATGAGAAGATTGTTTTAGTAAAATATTTCTACCTTGTAATCGTCTTTTGTAAAACAAACATAAATCACTGTGTCGAAGGCATCCCTACGGGAATAGTCATTTAGTTATAAAATATATCACTTTGAACGGATTGAATTTTAACCTACTTCTCAAACTGGCTTGGCGCGATAGCCGCCGCAATCGAGCGCGTCTTTTGCTCTTTGTTTCAAGCATCATTCTCGGAATAGCCGCTTTGGTAGCGATTAATTCTTTCAGCGAAAACCTTCAAAAAGACATTAATGGGCAGGCTAAAGAACTGCTCGGTGCCGATTTGGTGATAGATGGACTCAATCCTCCGAACCCCTCAGTACGGGCAATAATGGATAGCCTCGGCGGTGAGCGCAGCCAAATGGTGTCGTTTCTTTCGATGGCATATTTTCCTAAAAGTGAAGGCACTCGCCCCGTGCAAGTGAAGGCGCAAAGAGGCGTATATCCGTTTTACGGCGACCTCGTCACTGAGCCTGAGCATGTCTCTCAAAAAATAATGAATGGACGTAAAGCCTTGATTGACAGGACTTTACGTTTGCAATTTGATTTGAATATAGGCGATTCCGTTCGCATCGGCGATATTAATTACGAAATCATCGGACAAGTCAATAGTGCACCCGGACGCGTAGGTTTGCAAGCCAGCATAGCCCCCTCAGTATATTTGCCTTTGGATGAAATTGATTCAGTCAATTTGCTTCAAAGAGGTAGCCGCGTTCAGTATCAATATTTTTATAAGTTTAAAGAAAACAAAGATTTAGATGCCCTCGCAGCCAATCTCAAGCTAAGGCTTGAAGCAGATAAATACAATATCGAAACCATTTCTGACCGCAAGCAAAATACAGGGCGTTCGTTCAGTCAGATGGCAGATTTCCTCAATTTAGTGGGTTTTATTGCGCTTTTATTGGGTTGTATCGGTGTTGCAAGTGCCGTTAATATATATGTGAAAGATAAATTGCCAACGGTTGCCATCCTTCGTACGTTGGGTGCAAGTGGTAAACAAGCATTTATTATTTATTTAATTCAGATATCAGCAATGGGTTTTGGAGGGGCAGTGATAGGGGCATTGCTCGGCACATTGATTCAGCGTTTTTTACCCATTGTTTTAAAAGATTTTTTACCCATCGAAAATGTATCAGCCGACCCCTCAGTATCAGCCATTATTTCAGGTGTTTTGACGGGTTTGGGCATTGCCGTTTTATTCGCCTTATTGCCGCTTTTGACTATTCGCAAAACATCGCCTTTGCGCACCTTGCGGTCAGGATATGAAGTTGCCGAAAGCAGTCGTGACCCTTTGCGATGGTTAATTTTTATACTCATTGCTCTTTTCATATTTGGCTTTACTTTTATGCAGACGGGTCGCATACGAGATAGCTTTATTTTCATAGCAGGCATTGGCATTGCCTTAGGTTTGCTCGCAGGTACAGCTTGGGGATTGATGTGGTTTGTCAGAAAATTCTTTCCTAAAAAATGGAGTTTCCCTATTCGGCAAAGTATTGCTAATATGTATCGCCCTCAAAATCAGACACTTACGCTGATGGTGAGCATTGGATTGGGAACCATGTTGATTTCCACTTTATTTCTCATTCAACAACTTTTAATCAAACAAGTCAGCTTTGCAGGCAGTGGCAATCAGCCCAATATGATTCTTTTTGACATCCAACCGAGTCAAAAAGACAGTATTGCTTTGCTTGTGGCTGATAATAAAATGCCCCTCATTCAGCGTGTTCCTATCGTGACTATTCGTCTGGAAGAGCTCAACAGCGTGCCGCGCATGACCTTTTTGAAAGATACTACTAGTGATATTCCCAAATTTATTTATGAACGCGAGTGGCGAGTCACCTATCGCGACACATTAATAGATAGCGAAAAACTCATTGAAGGCACTTTACCTACTAAAGGCAGAATGCCCGACGGTTCTGTCGGTATCACCGTCTCTGAGAATATTGCGGATAATATGAAAGCCAAAGTCGGCACTAAAATAACTTTCAATGTTCAAGGGGCGTTGGTTAATACGGTTGTGACGGGCATTCGCCGTGTGGATTTTGGGCGAGTACAGACCAATTTCCTCATTTTGTTCCCCAGTGGTATTTTGGAAAATGCCCCTCAGTTCAATGTTATTGTTACTCGCATCAATTCAGTAGAGCAATCCGCCAAATTTCAAAGGGAATTAGTTAAAAAATTTGCCAATGTATCGGTGGTGGATTTAACCCAAATTTTGAAAACAGTGGATGAGATTTTGACTAAAATTAGCTTCGTCATTCGTTTCATGGCATTATTCAGCATTCTGACGGGCTTGATGGTTTTGATTAGCTCAGTTTATTTATCCAAATTTCAAAGAATTCAAGAAAGCGTTTTATTGCGAACCATAGGTGCCAGTCGCCGCAATATATTGATAATCAATGGTTTAGAATATTTTTGGCTCGGCAGTTTGGCGACGCTCACGGGTATGGGTTTATCCACCTTAGCAGCGTGGGGCTTGGCTCGTTTGGTTTTTAAAATACCTTTCGATATAAATTGGCTGCCGCTCTTCATCACCCCCCTCAGTATCACGGCATTAATTGTCATGATAGGCTTATTAAACAGTCGAAAAGTGGTGAACGAATCGCCCTTAGAAGTATTGAGGCAAGAAGTCGGGTAAAAAGAACTATAAAAAAAAGGTTTGGTATCATGTCAAACCCTTTTTTTATTTTGAATAAAAACAGGTGAAAATTATTTTTTTAAAAAATACTTTAATTTTTGACCGCTTAATTGTCATTTATAACCGCTTTCTAATATATTAAATACAATAATAAATTACTATAAAATTGCACATCTAAAAT
This sequence comes from Saprospiraceae bacterium, assembly GCA_043747725.1. Lineage (GTDB taxonomy): Bacteria > Bacteroidota > Bacteroidia > Chitinophagales > Saprospiraceae > JAAFJT01. The sequence continues at coordinate 3,019 of JAYTON010000184.1, read as the reverse complement.
ACCTGATTTTCAATAGTTTGGCATATTATTGGCACTATAATTATCAAATGATATTGAATAAACGTATAAATATAAAAAAATAATTTGTTGGTTTTATGATGTCACGATTTCCCTTGTTCGTCGTTTTTAGTTTTAAATAAGTCTCTGCTAATTTGATTCATCAAAAGCGGTTAACGCCGACAGAAACTCATAACCATTTATTTTTTGTCTATTATTTATTTAGAGAAAAGGAATTTGTTTTTTTAATATTTATTGGCATAATATTTGTTAATTTTATTATATAAAGTATTACAAACAAGATCTTATCTCAAAAACCGATTTAAAGTTTTTCACTCACGTCTTAACGGCGTATTTTATTATGTAAATTTTGAGAAACTGCCTCTTTATCGGTCATAAAAAAAAGAGGCTTTTTTTGCTAAATCACCCAATTTTGGGTTTTAAGAATAGTGTTTGTTCATAGTGTTTGTTTTTTGTTTTGTCCCTGTCAAATAAATTTGACAGGGTTTTTTTATGCCCAAAATTAACCTCAAAGGTGATATAAATCACTTATTTCCTCTATTCTTTCCGCTTTTCAAACTTTACCTTTGCGTTATTGTTTCGTATTTAAATCTTAAAAAAATATGACAATCAATATCGCCGACCTTCGCCAAGACTATCAACTACAATCACTTGATGCAGCAGACGTTGATAAAAATCCATTTATTCAATTCTCAAAATGGTTTGATGAAGCCTTGAAATCTGAAATTTTAGAACCCAATGCCATGACTTTAGCAACCGTTTCAGCCGAGGGTAAACCGTCTGCACGTATTGTACTACTCAAAGGCATTCATACTCCCCAAGGGATAAATGAGGTGTATGGTTTTGTATTTTATACCAATTATGATAGCCATAAAGGAAAAGATATGTCAGCCAATCCGCATGTTGCACTATGTTTTAATTGGCTTGATTTGCAACGCCAAATCCGCATCGAGGGAACAGTAGAAAAAATAGACACCTCAGTATCTGATAACTATTTTAATACTCGACCTAAATTGAGCCGCATTGGTGCATTAGCCTCTCCACAAAGTCAAATAGTGCCGAATCGAGCATTTTTAGAAGAAAATTTCAATAAATTGATTGAAAAATATGCTAATAATCCCGAAGGAATAAATGATGCGGTGCCTCGCCCTGAAAATTGGGGCGGCTATATTGTTAAGCCTACTATGATAGAGTTTTGGCAAGGCAGAAGAAGCCGTTTGCACGATAGGATTTGCTATATCAAGCAAGAGAATGGCCATTGGAAAATTGAGCGTTTAGCACCTTAAAGTATAATTTATGAGGAATTGGAGTTCTGCTTTACTCATACAAAAAAAAACCGCTTTACTGCAATTAAGTCAGCAAAGCGGTTTTTTTATTAGCCTATAAAAATGCTTAACAATATTGCTCGAAAGCCATTTTTAAATTTTCTGCAATAGACTTGGCATCCCGTCCTTCGATATTATGACGCTCGATAAAATGCACCAATTTACCATTTTTGAACAAAGCCATCGAAGGCGATGAAGGCGGATAAGGCAACATAAAATCGCGGGCTTTCTGAACAGCAGCACTATCCACACCTGCGAAAACCGTCACCAAATTATCAGGCACTTTTTCATTGTGAGCAGCCATGATAGCCGCCGGACGAGCATTTCGCGCTGCACAACCACAAACCGAATTGACAACAACAAGCGTCGTACCTTCGGTTTTGTCTAAGACATTTTCCACATCTTTAGCCGTTTTAAGGCTTTTGTAGCCCGCATCCGTTAATTCTTGAGCCATTGGAGCCGTCATTTGCTCAGGATATTGAGATTGATTATTGATTTGATAGAACATAACTCACTTTTTTTACTGAATTAAAAGTTCAGTTTTTGTTTAAAAATTAAAATAAAGAACAAAGTTAGTGAAGTTTAGTTTAAATCGAAATAAAATGCATTTTTGAATGTCAATTTTAATAAATTATTACTTAAAATCTATGATTGTATAAACAAGAAAAATATTAACCCTGCGTTTTAGAATTAAAATCTACACCAGTATGAAAGTATTCATCATCTTTTCACTCATCCTCATTAGCTGTGCTTCGGCTGTGGCTCAAAACAATCCAAAACTCAAAACCACTCAAACGCCCCCAGTTACCTATGGCGCAAGGGGTAAATTCGGTATCGCTGACGTCCAACTTTTTGATAAATATTTAAAAGCCATTGAAGGCGTAGGCACTTCTTCAAAAGAACTTTTGTCCGAGCAAAGTCTCAAATCTTATATGATGCCCCCTCGTAAAATGGGCGTTTCTGCTAACGCTGATTGCTATGCTATTATGAGCGCAATGGAATTTTACGTCAATCTCAACAGCAATTATAAGGACAATCTTTCGCCGGATTTTATTAGATTAAGCCAACCAAAAGGCACTATTGAAGAAAATCTGAGTTTTTTAATCACCAATGGCACTATTTCAGCAGCCATTTTGCCCTACGAGTCGGCGGCGATGACCCCCTCAGTGAATGCAGCAATTCGATATAAAATCACAAATTATCTTAAATTATTTCAACCGACAACACGACCTCAACAAAAACTCTACGACCTTCGTAAAGCCATCACGCGCGGCAATCCCGTCGTCGTGGAATTACAGGTGACTAATGAATTCAAAAAGCTTCGTCAAACCCGCTTGTGGAATGCAATTGATGGGGATAAAACACCTGCCGGTACGCAATATGTGGTCGTGGTTGGGTATGATGAAAACCGTAAAATGGTAGAAGTGCTCAATTCATGGGGTAGGGAATGGGCAAGCGGTGGCTACGTTTGGATAAGCTATGAAGATTTTGGCAATTTGGCGAGTAATGGTTTTGTGCTTTTGCCATAATATTTCTCTATTTTCAGATAAATTGATTGTAATTTTAAACCCATAAAATTTAAAATCTCAACCATGTTTTCAAGGCGTTTTTTCTTAAAAAATACGGCAAATATGCTCGTTGGAGCACCTTTTATGCATTGGGCAGGCGAGACTCTG
>JAYTON010000183.1:0-17222 GCA_043747725.1 Saprospiraceae bacterium | reverse complement strand
TAAAACATAGTAAAATATTTGCCCAATAATGCGACTGGGTTTCAAATTGATGTTGTATTGCTCAATAATGTCAATATCGTTGAGTTTCTGAGCTAATTTATCAATGCCTATGCTGCCCAATACTTTTTCAACAATGCGGCTGACCGCTTTAGCTATCAGCATCCCAACGATAGCAACTATGAATGCTCCGATTATATTCGGAATAGCAGAAGTAAATCTCAGCAATAAGGTCTTTAAAATTTCTAATCCCATTTGTATATAGTCTTGTTTTTCATTAAGTTTTGGAATCGTATAGACAAACTTTGAACGTTAGGATACCCCTCAGTATATAACGTATTTCAAAGTGCCTGTTAAGCTTTTTCACTACCGCTCGCCGGGGGCTTTAGGTCCACTTGGCTTGAACGGGTTGCCTGAATCCGACGGTGCTGGACGGCTTCTGTCGTCAGAGTCGTCTCCGCCGAGCATTCCGATGACCGTTTTGATGATTTTTGGAAAAAAAAGGTCAATCATATCACCTGCTACGCGATATGAATTTTGTTTTTTTTGGAGGCGTTGCTCCACTTCCATCATCTGCGGCAGCGTAAAGCGAGACTCATATTCATCTTCCATGAGTCGCTGAAAGCTGTTTTTATTCCTTTCGTCTGCCATTTTTATTGTTCGGTTTTAAAATTGAATGTGTTTTGAATTGAATTTCTTAATTCACTCATTAAATATCACGATTTGATAGTTTCAGATATAAATCTTGCGCCTTATGTTTAGCCCGTTTAATTTTCATTTTGACCGCGCTTTCAGTTTTATCAATAGTATCTGCTATTTCTTTAATACTCAGTTCGTCTTGATATTTCATCAGAAGTATTATTCTATCACCCGTTGACAATTCTTCAAGAACTTGTTTCAAGTATTTTATATCCATTTCACGCATAAATTCGTCTGGCACATCTTCTTCAGCTACATCGGGCACTCGTTCTATATCATCGCTAAAAAGTGTTTTCTCTTTTTTTCGCTTGCGTATGAGGTCAATACAAAAATTGTAAGTAATAGAATAAATCCAAGTAGAAAATTGCGATTTTTCTCCAAAATTGCCCAAATTCAACATTATTTTGACAAATATGTCTTGCACCGCATCTCTTGCCTCATCCTCATTTCGGAGAATAGAAAGACACTTGCCATATACCTTACCGGCATATTTGCGATAGAGTATGCTGAAAAATGTAGAGTTCTGCGTTCGCAAGTACTCTTTTATTATGTCAGCATCAGATATTTCTTTATTTGCAGAATGAATGCTCAATAAATTTGTGACAATTTGAATTGTGAAATACTTTTAATAAGTAAGGGTTTCAGAACACCTTATTGCCACAAAATTATTGAATAAATTGAGATTCACTAACTTACAACACTAAATTTTGGAAATTACGGAGAGAGTGTCTCATTTATTAACATTATTTCTTTTCTCTTGAACAGACAGTTTTATGACGATAAATCAACAAAATAGGTACACCCTTTTTTTAATAAAATTTTAAACTTTTTTTAACAATATTTTAAAAAAAAACACGCTCAAATACTGAGGGGTGTTTTTGTTTTGAGAGAATTCTTTATTTTTTCTAATTTTGCACATCCAATAAAATTTTAATGCAAAATTAATTTTTGCTTTATATTAAAAATCCCTTTTATGATTTATAAAATTGCCAAACCCAACCGCCGAATCGCTGGCGAAATTACACTCGACGGCTCGAAAAGTATATCGAATAGAATATTGATTATCAATGCTTTATGCAAAGATGATTTTAAAATAGATAAAATTTCCACTTCAAAAGATACCCAAACCCTCACCAAACTCCTCAGTCAAAAAGACGCTAACGTCTATGATGCAGGGGCAGCAGGTACGACATTTCGATTTATGACCGCATATTTGGCGTTGCAACAAGGTACTCAAATACTGACGGGGTCGGAAAGGATGAAACAACGTCCGATTGGTAAGCTCGTGAATGCCTTACGCGCACTCGGTTGCGATATTGAATATCTTGAAAACGAAGGCTATCCCCCTTTGAAAATAAATGCACCTAAACCATTGATTACCAATGAATTAAGCATAGCAGCAGATACGAGTAGCCAATATATTACTGCCCTTTTGATGGTTTCGCCTACGCTACCTAATGGCTTGCGCCTGACACTTGAAGGCAATATTGTGTCGTTGCCCTATATCCAAATGACACTTTCCTTGATGCAATATTTCGGCGTGGAACATTCATGGTCGGGCAATACCATTATTGTCGAAAAACAAGAATATGTTGCAAAAGATGTTGTAGTTGAAGCGGATTGGTCGGCGGCATCTTATTATTATGCTCTCGCTGCTTTTGCCGATGAGCTGGATTTAAAACTCAATGGCTTATTCAAAAATAGCCTTCAAGGTGATTCAGTAGCGGTGGAAATGGGCTTTCATTTTGGTGTTGACACGACTTTTATTGACGCAACAGACTCAACAGAAGGCTGCTTGCACTTAAAAAAAACAGGCGAGCCAATGACAGAAATGTTTGAATGGAATTTTTTAAAATGCCCCGATATTGCTCAAACCTTTGCGGTTATCTGCGCTGGTACAGGTGTACAAGGTTTATTTACAGGGCTTGAAACACTTTTTATTAAGGAGACAGATCGGGTGGCTGCCTTGAAAATTGAGTTAGCAAAAGTCGGAGTTTCATTTATCAAATTGCCTGCTAAATTTTCGCAAAAGTCTCATAAACAATACTTTATGGTTGAAGGGAAAGCGCAATGGGATAAAATACCGCTCTTTCCCACCTACGAAGACCATCGCATGGCAATGTCGTTTGCACCCTTAGCTATGATTAATACTATCAAAATTGAAGACCCCTTAGTAGTCGAAAAATCTTACCCTGAATTTTGGGAAGATTTGAAAAAATTGGGATTTGAAATTGAGTAACGGGAACTCCAGTCCCGCTCACATATATAGGAGAGTTTGAAGGCGGAACTGGAGTTTCACGATACGAAATTAATAAATATAAGCTAAACAAGAATGTGTAAAAGTTTGATTGTCATTATTTTATCAATGACTCTATTAACAAGTTGCCATAAGCAATTGATAAATTCCGTTTCGTCGTCTATACCTGAAGTCATGGTTAGACCCCTCAGTAAAACCATGCAAAAAGACACTTTTCCTTACTCTTGGTTTGGTACGTGGGCAGGTAATTTAGAAATTTACAATTCTAAAGGTTTATCCCAAACCATCCCGATGGAACTTGTGATGTGTGAAACGGAAACGCCAGGCGTTTTCACGTGGAATATTATTTATGGCGCAGACCGCGTTAAAGGCTTGCGACCCTATTTATTGCGTACAATAGATGCCTCAAAAGGTTTGTATTTGAATGATGAAATGAATTCTATCAAGATGGAATCCTATTATTTAGGCGGCAAATTATTTTGTAATTTTAGCGTGGAAGGCAATCTTTTGACCACTATTGAGGAAAAAGAGGGTGATAAAATGAAGTTTGAAATTATATTCGGAAAAGAAAAACCAGTGAGTGTTACAGGTAATGACATTGTGAAAGGCGATACTATTCCAGCCGTTAAAACCATGCCTATTATGATTAATCAAAGAGCGGTTTTATCAAGGAAAAAATAAGATAATCGTTAAATAATCAACACTTTACACATTTTTTAATTTTTAATTTTTAATTGAAAATTAATGACCACCACAGATTATCAAGACATAGCACTCATCTTGCCATTGCAGCCTGGTATCTATAAATTCTTAGATACTAAAGGGACTATTTTATACGTCGGCAAAGCAAAAAATCTTAAAAGTCGCCTATCTAGTTATTTTGGCGAGCGAAAAGATAGGCAGATAAAAACCCGCGCTTTGGTTAAGCATGCTCACCATATCGAATTCACGATTGTAAAGAGCGAGCAAGATGCCCTGTTGCTCGAATGTGCCCTCATCAAACAGCACCAGCCTCGTTATAATGTGATGCTGAAAGACGGCAAAACCTACCCATATATCTGCATCAAAAATGAGCGTTTTCCTCGTGTATTTATCACTCGCCGTGTCATAAAAGATGGCTCAATGTACTTTGGTCCTTATACATCGGGCTACAGAGTCAATCATTTGATGGAATTAATTAAAAATCTTTTTCCGTTGAGAACTTGCGCTTTTGCTTTGACAAAAGAAAATATTGAGAAAGGTAAAATAAAGATTTGCTTAGAATACCACATCAAAAATTGCATGGGTCCTTGCTCAGGATTGGAAAGTGAGGAAGAATACAATGAAAAAATCGCTCAAATTAAAAATATACTGAGGGGTCAGTTTTTTTCAGTCAAAACACATTTAAAAAAAGAAATGCAGGCCCTCGCCGAGCATCTTGAATTTGAAAAAGCCCAGCAAATCAAGGAGCGACTGACCGCTTTCGAGGATTATCAAGGCAAATCAACTGTGGTGAGCTCTACGATTTCGGATGTGGATGTCTTTACCATTGATACGGACGATAAAATGGCGTATGTCAGCTACCTGAAAGTCGTGAATGGTGCTATTATTCACACCTATATTTTGGAGTTGACTAAAAATATGGATGAAGACGAGGACTCTATGCTCACTTTTGCTATCCCCTATTTGCGCGATAAATTTAATAGCGATAACAAGGAAATATTGACACCTTTTGAAATAAAAATAGCTGACCCCTCAGTATTATGCACCATTCCAAAGATTGGCGATAAAAAGAAATTACTGGAACTGTCTCAAAAAAACGCAGAGTATTATTTGCAACAAAAGCGCAAGCAAGAAGCCTTAAAACAAGATAAACAGACTTCTTCCGAGCGTATTTTAACGACTCTGAAAGAAGATTTGCAGATGGATGTGATGCCTATGCACATCGAATGTTTTGATAATTCCAATTTACAAGGCTCTAATCCGGTTTCAAGTTGTGTGGTTTTCAGAAATGCCAAACCTGCCAAACGGGATTATCGTCATTTTAATGTCAAAACCGTGGAGGGACCCAATGATTTTGCTTCAATGGAAGAGGTCGTGTATCGGCGTTATAAACGCATGATTACTGAGGGGTCGCCTTTACCACAATTGATTATCATTGACGGCGGAAAAGGGCAATTGTCTTCAGCCATGAAAAGTTTGAAAGCTTTGGATATTGAGGATAAAGTGACCGTGATTGGCATCGCGAAGCAATTAGAAGAGATTTTTTTTCCTAATGACCCGCTACCTTTATACATTGATAAAAAATCGGAATCGCTCAAACTCATTCAACAATGCCGCAATGAAGCCCACCGCTTCGGCATCACTTTTCATCGCAACCAACGCTCTAAAAATTTCATCACCACTGAATTGACGGGCATAGAAGGCATTGGAGAAAAAACTTCGGAGAAACTTTTAACGCATTTCGGCTCAGTGGCTAAAATAAAATTAGCGACCAAAGAAGAGCTCGAAAATTTGATTGGCAAGGCAGGTACAAAAAAGGTGATTACTTATTTTTTGAAAGATTCATCAAAAATTGAGGCTATCTCAGAAGGTTGAGACAGCCTCTTATAACATGCTTTTTTAATAAAAATTACTACCTGATTTATTGCACTTTGAGCATCGTCCGCACTTGTTGAGTCGCACCATTTTGTAAGCGCGCATAATAAACACCTGCTGGTAAATGACCGCCGTTGTAATAAACTTTATACTTTCCAGCAGCATACTGACCATCAACAGGCAAAGCAATAATTTGACCTTCGACATCAAAAATTTGCACCATTGTATGTCCACCTTGCGTTTCAAACTCAATAGTTGTCGCAAAATCAAATGGATTGGGATAATTAGAAATCAAATTTAAACCTGCTGTTTTATTGATGTCATGCGTATCTGTTATACACGAAGGCGAATTGACAATTTTGAGTTTTTGGAAATTCGGCAGTATTATTTTCGACAAATCAGTGCTATTCACACAAAACCAATCGGTTAAAATGGAGGAATATACTGAACGGAAATCATACTGCATGGGTATATTCGCATTCACATCTACATTAGCCGAAATAGTCGGATTATTGCCCAAAATGCCACCAAAAAGGCTTGAACCGAAGACAAACATGGGCAAAGCCGCACCATGATCCGTTCCAAAACTACCATTCGATTTGATACGGCGACCAAATTCTGAAAACGTCATACCTAATACGCGATTGTCGACTTTCAAAGCTTCCAAATCCCGTTGAAAAGCATAAATTGAATCATTCATTTGCTTCATCAAATTGGCATGGCCGCCTATTGCATGGTCATTTTGATCTACTTGACCTGAATGCGTATCGAAACCGCCAATGGTGACCATATAAACCCGTGTTTTCAAACCGCCTTTCACCAGACGGGCGATGGCTTTGAGCTGAGTCGCGAGATTATTACCTGTTGGATAAGTAACACTGCTATTTGAGCCATTATTATAAGCCGATGAGATGGCAATGCCATATTTATCAGCTTGTTTAGCGACTGTCCGAATATAACTTAACTCTTTCCCGGCTTTGCCTGTTAAGGGTGAAGATCCAATATCATTAAAATTATATAGATTGGTCAAATCAGGATAAGACACCGCCATCGGACCCGTCAAACCCATAAAAGACAGCGTCATGTCGCCCACTTGAATAGCTAAAGGATCGGGCATTACAGTATTTGGATAGCCTTCGGGATAGTTCGGATATTCGTTCATCATGTAGCGACCTACCCAGCCCGTATAAATATTTTCAGTAGAACCCGACGCGCTCATCCAAATATCCGAAGAGCGGAAATGCGAAAAATTCTGATTCGGGTAGCCTGCTGCTTGTATTATTTTGACTTTCCCTTCATTATAAAGATTGGCGACATCTTTTAATGCAGGATGCAAAGCGGTGGTCGTCGTGCCATTCAATTTAGCCACTTGACTTTCATTGATGAGAATATTGGCACGCGCACTTGAAAGATTAGGGTATTGGTCGAGCGGAATAACGGTATTCAAACCATCGTTACCACCACTCATTCTGATGATAACCAAAACGTGGTTGGTTTCAGCAGCGGCATTTGTCAACATCCGCATCCAAGGCGAATCCATAGCACCGAGATCGTTATTTTTCCCCAAAAACGAAGGCATCAAGGCACTGACGGCTGATTTTTGTATAAAGTCTCTTCTTTTCATTTTTATATATTGTAAAGCGAAACGCCAGTTCCGCAAATTTTAAATAATGTAGCAGAAAACATCCATTCCGCAAATTTTAACATAAATGAAATTCTGGCAAGTCAACAAGCAGTTTATAAAACGTTTGCAGACGCGTATTCACCGTAGCAATATTAGTCGTTGTTGGATTAGTTTTGTAAGCATCCCAAGCATCCGTCCAATAATAATCGCTGGTTTGACCTGATAGCAAGATGTTTTTAGCATAATTTTTTAAAGTCGTAGAAACAGGCACACGGTAGATTATTTCTAAAACTCTATCAATCAATTTATTAGGATCACCGGCATCATTACCAAATTGATCCGTAAATTTTAAAACATCAATCACCAATTTTTTGCTATTGCCCAAACCGAAACCATTATTGGTTAAAAATTTATCAATAAAACTGGCTCGCTTTGGAAAACTGTCCGTATTAATCCAAAACTCATGAAATACTGGGAATTGATAATAAGCAGGCCAGCCTGCTACATTCGGTGGATTGCCGATATTTTGCCCTTGTGTTGAAGCTCCTTTATTGCGTTCGCCGCCGATTGCATCCCATGCAAGATATTGCTCACTATAATTGGCTACGGTAGGAAAATCCATTGTAAACTCACGTGCAATACCTACTGAGTAATCAATGGGGCTTTTTATCATACAGCCTTTATTAGCGGCATCAAAAAAGTGTTCACTGGTTAATAATGCTTTCAAAACGGGCTTAATATCATAATTCGCTTGACGGAAAATTGTGGCTAATGGCGTAATAACATTCGCCTCCACATCCGCATCAATTTCGTAGTAAACAAAAAAAGTGTAAAATTTTCTACAAATAAATTTAGCGACTTCATTGGTGGCTAATATCATAGCCAGCATTTCATCAAACTCGGCTAAAGCATCGGCTTCAGTATTAGTTACCTTACCTGTTATTGTTTTATTGCCGTAAAATGCAGAAAAGGTTTTTGCCCCTGGATCATGTTGATTGGCATTGAGGTATGTTTCCCAAATCCATTTACCTGAACTTACAGGTGATTCGATTTGCCGAATACGCCAGCCTGTCAGCAATTTAGCTGCTGCTTTGACATCCCCCTCAGTATATTGCGAGTCCGCACCTTTTCCAATAGTAAAAAGTTCTTGTAATTCGCGCCCATAATTCTCATCCGGTGCTGCTTTACTATTCAAATAACCATTGAGGTAGCGCATCATTTGGGGGTCAAAAGTCACATCCTTAACAAAGGTTTTAAAATTGCCTAAAGCATTTTTACGCAACATTTTCACGTAGAAATAACTTAATATAGGTGAGGTTTCAATATTTTCAGTAGCAAAATGATTGTGCCAAAAAAGCACCATTTTTTCGAATATAGTCCGTTCTTGATTAATCATATTGCCTATCCACCAAGAGCGCAAAGAGGCGCGTCTTTCACCGTTAAAGTTGCCATTTTCAATAGCTGTCACCCATGAAGTACCTAAAGTAACACCATCTGTTGAGCCATCAGCTTTGACATAGGTTTTTATAGGCGGTGCAGCCTCAGAAGCTGGCGCAATCAAAAGTGCATCTACCACTTGCAGCATGGTTTTTCCTTTGAAAAAATCAATATCCGCCTTGGTAGAGCCGAATAGCGTGCGTTTGAGGAGGTGAATGAGTTCATTATTGCCAAAAGTGCCGGCGTAGGGCGTCAATCCTGAGAGGACGCGTGGTCGGCGGGTCGGCTGAACAGTCGTTGTCGTATTCATTGACAGTCAGTTTTATAGATTAAAAAAAAATAAGTTAAAGAATATTATAAATTTAAAAATTGTATCACTTCTATTAAATGCTCCTATGTTGCCGTTAGTTGAATTGTTTGGAATGTGTTAGAGAGGTTATATATTGTGGGGTTTGACTGCAGGTGCTTAAAAGGGTTTAATCGTTTTTGAAAGATAATATTTTTCTTTGAAACGCTGCTTTGTTTTAAAATTTTGTTCTATACTAAATTTTAACAAATTTTATTTTTTCATTATGAGACATATTTTAATGGACTTTTGGCTAATATAAATTTATCGGTATCTTATGAATAATGCGAATATACTTCTTTATTGTACATTGATAGGTGATTTTACTGAGGGGTACTGTTTTTATTTTGATTATTTAAAAAACTGTATTATTTTGCATAAAAAATTGAAAAAATGACAGATTTGATTCAAATTCCTTTTAAAGAATATCAACAATTGCAAGAAGAAATAGCACTTCTTAAAGATGTTGATTTGTTAAAAAACTCAATCGTCTAATCGAATTGCTATATCGTGACCGCCTTGATTTAGTAATGACCGACCAAACAGACGAGTTGACTGAATATGCTATTGATAACCTTTGGAAAAACGAAGATACTAATGCCTGGGATAACTTATAACCAACGAGAAATTGTACTTGTACCTTTTCCTTATTCTGATTTAACGACAACTAAAAGGCGACCTGTTTTGATTATATCCAATAATGATTACAATCATAACTTTCAAGATGTACTTGTTTATGTTATTACGAGTAATCATTTAAAGACGATTATTCCATCGAATTGTTAGAAACTGATTTGGAGTTAGGTGTTTTAGCAGAGCCGTCTATTGTTAAGGCTCATAAACTCTTTACAATACATCAATCTAAGATTATTAAAAAATTTAGCTTAGTAAAAGAAAGCCATTTTATAAAGGTAACATCAAAAATTAAGCAATTGATTGATGATCCTTCGAGTTTACTTTTTTAATCAGACCTGTTGCATTCTTATAATTAGCAAAAAAAGCATCCCTCAGTAATGGGAGGCTTTTTTTGTTTAAGCAACATTATTTTAAACAAAAGATATAAAATATCCGTAAAAAGCTACTATATTTGCACCGCTTTTTAAAAGGCAGCCTAAAGGCGTGGGCATGGTGTGCGCTTGAATGGTTTAACCATTAAAACTTTTAAAAACTCATCGGGCGATAAATCATTGATTCTCAATGGTTTCCGTTGAAAGTTTTAAAAGATTTTTATCCAATTTTTATTTTAATCTGATGATTAACGAAGAAATTATTGAAAACGAAGAAGCACCATTAGAAGTGCCTCAACCTGAAGTAACAGCTAAAGCGGTTGAAACCGTTGCTACTGAAGCAGCAGGTGATGAAGAAGAAGAACCCATTGAGCTCGTATTAGATGCTGAATCTTTAGTAGCAGGCTCTGCTCACGACGAGTTCGATTGGGCAAGAGGCAAGCGTGGTCAAATTCTTTACAGCGCTGAAGATTCTAAAAAATATCTTGACCAATACGAAACCAGCATGAGCAGCCTCAATGCAGGTGAAATCGTGAAAGGTCGCGTTTCGGCTATGACTGGCAGCGATGTTGTATTGGATATTAACTACAAATCGGATGGTTTGGTAGCGTTGAGTGATTTCCGAGACATTCCAGATTTGAAAGTCGGTGACTATGTAGATGTATATGTAGAAAGCCAAGAAGATGCTAAAGGTCAGCTTCAACTCAGCCGACGCAAAGCAAAATTGCTTCGCGCTTGGGAAGCTATCGTGGACTCTTTCCAAAACGGAACAGTTATTCGCGGTACAGTTATCAGCAAAACGAAAGGGGGTCTTATCGTGGATGCGGGTGGTTTGGAAACATTCTTACCGGGTTCTCAAATTGACATCAAACCTGTTATTGACTATGATCAATACGTTAATAAAGTCATGGAGTTCAAGGTTGTCAAAATCAATGAGACAATCAAAAACGCTGTGGTTTCTCACAAAGCCCTTATCGAAAGTGACCTCGCTGAACAACGCGAACACATCATCGGTGGCTTGGAGAAAGGTCAAGTATTGGAAGGTACGGTTAAAAATATCACGGATTTTGGTGCATTCCTCGACCTCGGTGGCGTGGATGGTCTACTTTATATCACGGATATTTCTTGGGGCAGAATCACGCATCCGAGCGAAGTGCTTCACCTCAATCAAAAAATCAACGTGGTTGTTCTCGATTTTGATGAGAACAAAAAACGGATTAGCTTGGGCTTGAAACAATTGTTGCCACATCCTTGGGAAGTATTAGAAGCTGATGTTACTGAGGGGTCAACGGTGAAAGGTAAAATCGTCAATATCGAAGATTACGGCGCTTTCCTTGAAATCAAGCCGGGTGTTGAAGGTCTTATCCACATTTCAGAAGTGACTTGGGCAAATGCACCTATCAATGCAAAGGAATTCTTCAAATTAGGTCAGGAAATGGAAGCTCGCATAGTCACTATCGACCGTGATGACCGCAAAATGTCGCTTTCTATCAAGCAAATGACTGGCGACCCTTGGGATAAAATCGAAGATAAATATGCGCCGGGCACACGCCACGTAGGCGATGTTAAAAACTTGACTCAGTACGGTGTATTTGTTGAACTTGAGCCGGGTGTAGGTGGTATGATTCACATCAGCGACCTTTCTTGGACCAAGCGTTACTCTCATCCTTCTGAATACACGAAGGTGGGTAACAAAATAGATGTGATGATTCTTGAATCAGATAAAGAAACCCGTAAATTATCTCTCGGTCATAAACAAACTGAGGACAATCCATGGGATACTTTTGAAAACGTTTTCCCAATTGGCTCTACACACGAAGCGACTGTTCTCCGCAAAGATGATAGAGGTGCTATCGTTCAGTTGCCACATGGTTTGGAGGCGTTCGCACCTATCAAACACATCAAAAAGGAAGACGGTACAACCGCTGAAGCAGGTGAAACTTTAAACTTCAAAGTAATTGAATTCAACCGCGATGACAAGCGTATCCTCGTTTCTCATAGCCGCATTGTAGAAGATGCTAAGAAAGTAGCAGATGATGCTGACAGAAAAGCAAGAGCGGGCGAAGAAGGCGAAATGCGTAAAGCCGTTGAAGAAACCCAACAAAAAGTTGAGAAAGATACTTTAGGTGATTTGGCTGCCCTTGTTCAGCTAAAAGACCAACTCAACGACAGCAATTAATTTTAATTTAACTTATTGAAAGTTAAACCATAATATTTTGAAACCTCGATAGCTTGTCTGTCGAGGTTTTTTTTGTAGCGCGGAACTCCAGTTCCGCATCCAATTTTCACCCAAATACTGAGGGGTCTAATTTAAATTATGCAGTTTAATAAAATCTCCAAGGTCACCCCATTAAAATTCAGAAATTGAGTAGCTTTGACCAAATTTTTCAAAAGCAACACATGAAGAAACTCTTTCTATACGCCTTAGTGTTATGCATAATTTCTTGTAAATCAAATAAAAAGGACGCTCAAAACTTATTATTCGAGCCTATTGACGCAACCGTATCTAACGTCAATTTCAGCAATACACTCACTGAAACCGAACAGTGGAACATCATTCAATACCTCTATTTTTACAACGGCGGCGGCGTTTCTGTCGGCGATGTCAACGGCGATAATCTACCCGACATATATTTTACGTCCAATCAAGGCAGCAATAAATTGTACATCAATAAAGGCAATTTTCAATTTGAAGACGTGACTGATAAAGCAGGTGTAGCAGATAATGCACAAATCGGGAATGGATTTCAATGGAAAACAGGTACGACGATGGCTGACGTGAATGGCGATGGAAAATTGGATATTTATGTCTGTCATGTTTCCAATTACAAGGGTTTGACTGGTAAAAATCGCCTTTTTATTAATAATGGTGACGGTACTTTCACGGACGAAGCTGCCAGATTAGGGCTGGATATGACAGGACTTTGCACCCAAGCCGCCTTTTTCGATTATGACGGAGATGGTGATTTGGATTGCTACATAATGCGACATTCTGTCCATTCAGCGAGCAGTTACCGCCCCATTTCTGCGCGGATGGATGCTGACCCGATGGCAAGTGATATGCTGTTGAAAAATTATGGCGGTCGCTTTGCAGACGTGTCGAAAGAAGCTGGTATTAGAGATGGGTCGTTAGGCTATGGCTTGGGTTTGGCAATCGGGGATTTGAATGGCGATGGGGCACCTGATATATATGTCAGCAATGATTTTCACGACAATGATTACCTCTATTACAACAATGGAAATGGCACTTTTACTGAGGGGATCACCCAAAGCATGGGTCATAACTCCAATTTTTCAATGGGCAATGATGTCGCTGATTTTAATAACGATGGTCGGCTGGATTTTGTTGGTTTAGATATGAAACCCGAAGAGGAAACCATTTTGAAAGCCTCCACAGGTTTAGAGCCTTACAATGTTTATGATTTTAAAAATAAAGAATTCGGTTACCATTTTCAGTTTCCGAGAAATATGTTGCAACTAAATAGAGGTAATTTAACAGCCCCGCCGCCCTCCAAAGGGGGAAGTTCTGTTCTTCCCCTTTTGGGGGGCGGCGGGGCTTGCTCTTTCAGTGAAATTGGACAGTTAGCGGGTGTAGCCACTACTGATTGGAGTTGGTCAGTACTCATGTCTGACCTTGATAATGACGGTTGGAAAGATATTTTCATCACTAATGGCATTATGCGACGCCCCAATGATTTAGATTATATTAAGTATTTATCGAATCAACAAGTTCAAAAAAATGCAACTGATTTGGCTTTAGCCAAGCAAATGCCTGACGGCAAAGCCTACAATTATTGCTTTAGAAACAAAGGGGATTTGACTTTTGAAAACGTGGGTGAAAAATGGGGTTTGAATCAGTATGGCTTGAGCAATGGTGCGGCTTATGCGGATTTGGACAATGATGGGGATTTGGATTTGGTTGTCAATAATATCAATGAAAAAGCCTTCATTTTAAAGAATAAATCAGAAAAATTTTTCAATAATAATTGGTTGAAAATCAAACTGTTAGGAAAAGGCGCGAATACTGAGGGGGTCGGTGCAAAGGTTATCGCTTACTCACAACAAGGCATGCAAATACAGGAGCAATCCCTCACGCGTGGGTTTGAGTCGTCGGTAGAATCGACTATACATTTCGGTTTTCCCAATCAACCAAACCTATCTATAAAATCGGTGGATTCGCTTCGAGTTGTTTGGCGAAATGGTTCTACGCAGCTATTAAAAAATGTAAATGTGAATCAAACGCTTACTTTAAAGCAAAAAGAAGCAACTTTAAAATGGGATTTTAAAAAGCCTTTTTTAAATGAAAATTTGAGCCAAACAATTGCTTTTCAAGACATTACAAGTGACTTAAATTTAAAATATAAACACGAACAGGGAGCAATACACGATTTTGATAATGAAAAATTGCTGCCTCATGCCCTGTCATCTGAAAGTCCGAAAATAGCTGTTGGGGATGTCAATAAAGATGGCTTAGAAGACTTTTTTATCGGGGGAGCAGCAGGGCAAGCAGGGCAAATTTTTATTCAAAATAAAAACGGCAACTTTACGCCTTACTCATTCCCTAAAGAGCCATTTAGCCAAACTGGAGCAGCATTTTTATATGCTGATGATGATAAAAATTTGGATTTATTTGTCACTTGTACAGGCGATAAACAAGTAACGACCAATAGACTTTATTTAAATAATGGAAAGGGGGAATTAGCAAGCACTCCTCTCGAACCTTCGCCTCAAAATGGCTCTTGCGTGAAGCCTTGCGATTTTGATGGAGATGGAGATATGGACATATTTATAGGCACTCGTTCGGATTTAAACAGTTATGGTATTACAGCTAAAAGCCATTTATTTAAAAACGAAAAAGGCATTTTCAAAGACGTGACCCCTCAGTATTTTGATAATAAAGGACTCATTGGCATGGTCACGGATGCCGTTTGGACGGATTTGAACGGTGATAAACGACCCGACCTCGTGGTGGTAGGTGAATGGATGCCCATTACAATTTTTTATAATGCTGGCGACCATTTTGAAGAAACAGATATGGAAAACACAAGTGGTTGGTGGAATTGCATCACCGCTGCCGATATGGATAATGATGGCGATAACGACCTTTTGTTAGGCAATATGGGCTTAAATTCTAATTGGCAAGCCTCGCGTACGCAGCCTATGAGCCTATATGTGAAGGATTTTGATGGGAATGGGGATAAAGAGCCGATTATTAGTTACTATCGTCAAGGCATTGAATGGTGTTATAATTCAAAGGATGAACTCACGGCGCAAATGCCTGAATTGAAAAAACGATTTGCTGATTATGCGCCGTTTTCAAAAAGCCCTTTTGAGAAAATTTTTACTAAAGAGATGTTGAAAGGAGCTGTTAAAAAACAAATACGCATGTTCTCTTCAGTTTATATTGAAAACAACGGCAATGGGGATTTGGAATTAAAAACATTGCCTTCAGAAACGCAATTTTCAACGGTGAATGCCATTTTAGTAGATGATTTTGACGGCGATGGCTTCAAAGACGTGGCTTTAGGCGGTAATTTTTATGAAATGCAACCCTCAATCGGTCGTTTCGATGCATCTTACGGCTCTATACTGAGGGGAGATGGCAAAGGAAATTGGACGCCACTTTCACCGCTACAAACGGGCTTTATACTGAGGGGGGCTGTTCGAGACATTAAAAAAGTAGGCAATAAAATAGTGGTCGCTGCCAACAACAAGCCGTTGCAAATTTTTGAAATTAAGAAATTGAAAAAGGAAAAGAAGTAAAAATTTTCATGAAAAACATAGATATAAAAGCCTACAAAAAGGAAACTTTGGTAATGTTTCAGCTTGGTTTACCAATTGTAGTAAGTCAATTGGGCATTGTGGCGATGGGCGTTGCAGATACTATTCAAGTAGGTGGTATTGAAGGCAAAAGTGCGGTATCGGTGGCAGCATCGGGTTTGTCGAATAGCCTTATTTTTACAGTTGCCATTATTGGTTTATTGGCTTTGGGAGTGGTAGCACCTATGATTTCAAAAGCAGAAGCAGAAAAAAATACGGAAGAAATAACCCTTTTATTCAAAGCAACCAAGCGGGTAGCTTTGTATTTAGGCTTTTTTACATTTTTTTTATGCTTCACATTGGGGTTTTTCTTGGATAGATTGGGACAGGATGCAGAAGTGGTAGTAATAGCGCAACCTTATAATAGAGTTATTGCTCTTTCCTTTTTGCCTATGCTCATATTCGTAGGCTTGCGGCAGTTGAGCGATGGTTTGGGCAAAACACAACTCGCAATGATGGTGACATTATCTGCACTTTTACTAAATATTTTATTAAACTGGCTTCTCATCAACGGTATCGGTTTTTTTCCACGGCTTGAGCTATTTGGGGCAGGTGTTGCCACCTTAATTAGCCGCATTTATATGGCATTGGCTCTCTGGTGGATTATTCGCCGCGACCCTCTTTTTAAGCCTTACCTCAGTCCAACCTCAGGCGATTTTCAACATTTGATTAAAAAAATACTCAAAATTGGCTTGCCTTCAGGTATGCAAGGTTTTTTTGAAGTAGCTGTATTTGCAGGTGCAGTAGTTATTATTGGTTGGTATGGAAAATATCAACAAGCGGCGCATCAAATTGCCATCAATATGTGTTCGGTGACTTACATGATGGTGACAGGTATTGCAGCAGCAGGGGGCATCCGAGTAGGGCATTATTGGGGATTGCACGATAGACGTCAAATCCTTATTTCGGGCAATGCGGCTTTGCTCATGGGCGGTGGTTTTATGGCTTTTTGCGCTTTGATATTTTTTATTTTTCATAATTTTTTAATTGGTTTATATACATCGGATTCCAGTGTAGTACCTGTTGCGACGATTCTCCTTTTCATCGGAGGTGTTTTTCAATTATCTGACGGTTTGCAAGCCACAGCCCTCGGAATACTGAGGGGTATAGCGGATGTGAATGTGCCAACGGCAATCACGCTGTTTGCTTATTGGATAGTCGGTTTGCCAATCGGATATTTTTTAGGTCAATATTATGGACTTACCGCTGCGGGGGTTTGGATAGGGCTCACAGCTGGTTTGACTGTTTCAGCCATCCTCCTTTGCTGGCGATTTTATGGGATGGTGCGGCGGATGGCGGTGTGAATATGGGCAATGAGCGATGGGTAATAGGCAATATAGCAATTCATTTTTTATTCCAACTTTGCCCACCCGATTGCAATTTAGCTACTCGCCCATTTTCATCTAAAACAAAACTGACATAATCAGGTTGAAACCACGCCTTATCATAAGTCGCTTT
>JAYTON010000182.1:0-9802 GCA_043747725.1 Saprospiraceae bacterium | reverse complement strand
CCTAAGGCACGTGACCAACAAGACGCCGCTAAAACACCCAAGGCTCTTGAAACACCAAATAAAACAGTATAAAAACCATACTCTTTCAAGCCATAATGCACCAATAATGCACCTGAATGCGCATCTACATTGGGCCAAGGGTTTTTGATTTTTCCAAGACTTTGGAGTATAGGCGGCACGACATCAAATATGCGCCAAACGATATTCACAATGTCGTCATTCTTACAATATTGCTCGGCGAAGTTTTTTTGAGCCATAAAACGAGGGTCAGGCTGACGCAAAACCGCATGACCATAACCCGGTACAACGCGCCCTTCGCTTAGTGTTTTTTTGACATATTCGGCAATTTGGTCGTCCGATGGTTTGGTTGTACCCAATTGATCCACCATTTCAAAAATCCACTTAATGACCTCTTGATTAGCTAATCCATGTAGGGGACCTGCCAAAGCATTCATCGCTGCGGCGAACGATAAATAAGGGTCGCTCAAAGTAGAAGCCACTAAATGCGTCGTATGTGCAGAAGCGTTGCCTCCTTCGTGGTCAGCGTGAATGGTCATATATAAACGCATCAAATTTTTAAAATCGGTATCTTCATAGCCGAGCATGTAGGCAAAATTGGCTGCCCAATCCAAGCGGTCATTCGGCTCTATGCGTTGACCGTCTTTGTATTTCCGACGATAAATGTAAGCTGCTAAAGGAGGTAAATTAGCAATTAAATTCATGGAATCTTCGTAAGTCGCATCCCAATATTCAGACTTAGGCATGCCTTCTTCGTATCGTTTGGCAAATATACTGCCTGTTTGAAGAGCCATAATGCCGATTGTGAACATCGTCATCGCGTGTGTATTTATGGGCAAGGCATCGAGCGTAGCATATATATAGACAGGGACATTTCTACGGCGTTCCCAATCGTTGGTCAGCCATAAAGCCTCCTCTTCGGTGGGTACTTCGTCCGTGAGCATGAGCCAAAACAAAGCTTCCGGAAGGGGTTCTTTGCCACGTCCTTGCGGTAGTTTTTCGCTCAATTCGGGGATGGTAAATCCTCTAAAACGAATGCCTTCTTGAGCATCGAGTAAGGAAGTTTCCCAAATCATGCTTTTGATGTCGCGCATACCGCCATATGCTTGGCTCAACGTAACTTTATCAATGACTTTTTCGCCATGCTCTTTGAGCATTGCTTTTACTTCGGTAGCCAGAGCAGCCGATTTTTCTTTGAATTTTGCCTTTAGAATGTCCATAAATTTGCTTTTATACTGAGGGGTCTCGAAAGGTATCGAGCCGATGATTTGAATTTTTAACAGAATTATCTATCAATTGTTTGAATAAAAAATTGGTTGTGCAAAACTACAAAATATATAGAAAACTATATTTGAATTTAACCAATTTTTAAAATTCTGTTTCTGCTAATTTTTTATCAATTTCTGCTTGTGCGTAGCCTTGCTTTTTCATACTCACTACAATGGCTTCATATTTATCCGATTTCACCAATTGTTGTTTTTTGAAAACTGCCAATTGCGAATCATCTAAAAGGGACATCAAATCGTTGTCGGCTGTTTCAAAAGCGGAGAGGCGTTTGGCGATGTATTTTTTCATATCAGCTGCCTTTATTTTTTCAATTTTGGCTAAGGCTTGATATTTATTTTCCTGAATTTTTTGAACTGACAAAGCTTGTTCAGGTGTAAAATTATACACTTTTGATAGCTCAATTGTCGTTTTTTGAGCAGTAGTAAGCGGCTTATTGACTGACTCCGTAGAGTTCTGACTGATTGCTATGCCGCATAAAAAAAAAGCAGATAGTATGAGAATTAATCTTTTCATGACTTTATGTTTTACAATTTTTTTAATAAAAATTAATCGCTCCAAATTACAATATAATTTAAAAATGAACCCTTTATGTTTCAATTAAAAAAAAGGTTATCGAAAAATGTTTTCCGATAACCTTTTTATGTTGACTTAATACACATAAAATTTAATTCTTAACAATGCGTACTACTCGGCTAACTTTATTCTCTGATTCTAATCTAATGAAATAAATGCCTGATTGAAATTTTTCACCCACTTGAATGACCCCCTTCTGCCACGCTCCACTCGCAGTGACATTGGATATGCTTTTAGTCTCCAAAACCTGCCCTAAAAGATTGAAAACTTTTAGTTGCGCATTTTTTACATCTTTATCTAATTGAAAATCAATGCTTATGCTTGATGAAAACGGATTCGGATAGGCTTTCAATTCCCAATTATCAGCCATATCGATTGTAGCCGTTGCCTCTATAATTTTGAAGGCATCAAATGCTGCTTCTACAATATGCGGTGGGTCATCATCCGCTACGCTGACCCTAAAGCGCATACTATCCGTAAGAGCCAAATACCCTTTCAAGGGGAATGAAGCGCCGCGCCAACTATTAGAGGACTGTGTAACAGACAAAATCAAGGTATCTTTAATTCCATTTGATAGATAAATATTCATCTTATCGTTGGGCGGCGTAGTGCCATTGGTATTCACAAACCAGTAGGAAAAAGATAAAATAGGATTTGTAGCATTTTTAAGATTGATAATAGGAGATGTCAAAATGGTCGGTCCACCATCTACATCATTTGCGCCAGCATCGCCGCCACCATTACCTGTAACATAGCATTGATTGCCCAAATCTGTAGGAATGTCTGCTCCCGGACTTGTAACCTCACCATTGAAATTGCTTTGAATGGGTACACCTCTTTCCCATCTGCCTTGATTGGCACCAGGCTGAGCTGTGCCAGATACTTCCCAGCCAAAATCACCCCAAAAATCGTCTTGATAACCTTTATCCAAACGAACAGTGTAACCATTGATATTTTGATTTACCACTTGCCCAATGATTTGCTTATGGCGGCAGCCCCAAGCACCCACCAAAATAGTATAAGTATCTTCCATAACATCATTCAGCATGAAATTGCCCAACGAATCTGTACGAATATTATAAGAAATATCGTTGCTTTTCAAGTTGACTAAGCCATTTGTTAATCGACTACCATCAACATTTGATACTACACTGCCACTGACAATTAATCTTGGACGAGCACGCAATTCTATATTTTGAAGCGTCACTTGACCTGAAGCCAGTGTTACTTTAACAGTTTTTGGAAAATAACCGAGCTTAGAATAAGTAACAGAAAATTGCCCCGCAGTGGCTTGCCCTGTATTATAATTACCAAAAACATTAGTTTCATTGGCTTTATCAGGGTCATTTGATATTATTTTCACGCGTACACCGCTCAATGCCTTGCGCGTTACAGAATCAATAACGTTGCCTTCGAGGTAAGAAGCCCTCACATACTGAGGGGTCAAAATATGCAAATCACCTTCGAGACTGGAAGTCACCAAATTACCAGAAGGAAAAAAGGGATACACGCCCCAACAGCCATTGAAAGAAGCACCTGAGCCATTGTACGTATCATATTGCCCGACTTGAATAAGATTTTGAGGGCGATGCGCATCTACTATCGTTACCCCCTCAGTATACCAAGAAGTAATGGCAAAATCATTCAAAATATGGGTATTGTGCACAATTGCGGCATCACCTGAAACGGTTCTAATTTTATCAGCCAATTTGATATTGCTAATATCGGATATATCGTAAGCACCTAAATAAGAGCCGCCTTTTTCATCCGTTGTAAAAATAATTTTACCATTGACAGAGGGCCATGTATTATGAGTAAAAGCTAAAGGTGTCCTTTGAGTAGCCAATGGCGAAGGGTTATTTTTATCTTTCATATCTATGATTGAAAAATATCCTTCATAAATATGGGCACCATAAAGTGTATCATTATTGACATAACCGTCATGAATATAAGTTTTGTTATAGTAGCCTATAAATTTAGGATTCCAAGGGTCTTTTAAATCCAAAATAGTCGCGCCATTCACACTTCCAACTGTCGACAATTGGCTTCTGCCACCAAATAAATACACAAATCCTTTGGTTGTATCTATATGAAGCGAGTGAATATTAGAAATATTGGTCAAAATGCTATCGCCACCTTTATAATCTTTATAAACGACATTAGTATCAGGCAAAGTCGCAAGGTTAACTATTTGCAAGCCTTGTCCGCCTGCTTCGGTCGTGATATAAGCATAGTTTTTATACACTTTAATCTCCCTCCAAAGACTTTGAGCAGCAGGAATAAGCTTGAGTTTTTTAGGTGCATCAGGATTCGTGACATCTACAATCACCATACCATCATAGGTACCAACGAGCGCATATTCTTTCTCATTTTTTACGTAACCACAAATATTAGCTGCTGACTTTGCATCTACTTTGAGCTGTGAGCGCAAACGAATATTTTGAGTAGGAGAAATTTGAGCGTTGGAAAGATTACTAAAGAAGAGAATAATACTGAGAAATAGTAAATTTTTCATGTCGTTTGAACAGATCTGTTTCAATTGTTTACTTTTTATAAGTTAAATAGTACTGGGTAAAATATATACTTATCACGTTTTTATTTACAGAAGAGATGCTTATGAAAAGTAATTTTTTTGTAAAATTTACCTTTCAACTATGGCTATTGTAATACGGCTAATACACATTTTTTTACCATTTTCATTCGTGATATTGATTTCCCAAACATGAATGGTTCTGCCTATTCTAATCGGACTGACTTTGCCGTACACCATTGACCCTTCGCGTGCTGAACTCAAATGATTAGCATTTATTTCTACACCTACTGCTTGAAATTTTGTCGTGTCAATACACATCACCGACGCCACGCTGCCCAAAGTTTCCGCTAAAGCCACTGACGCACCGCCGTGTAAAATCCTAAATGGCTGAACAGTCCGATGATCAACAGGCATTTGCGCTATAAGGTAGTCATCTCCGATTTCAGTATATTCGATGCCTAAATTTTCTGAGAGCGTATTTTTTCCTATAGTGTTGAGAGATTCGAGAGTTGGTTGCATTTTCCACATCATATTGAATATGTTTTATTGTTAATGAATCAAAAATGTTTCAAATTCACACAAGTTTTTTACCAAAAAATTCTTTAAACCGTTCAGCGCGATATGCCCAAACACCTTCCAATTGTTTACTAACGAATAATTTATCAATTAAAGGTTCAAAAATCCAACCGGGTGAAAGGTAATGAACGCGGTCAGTCATCAACACACAATCGCCTTTATCCTCAAAGGTATGTTCATGATGCCAAAATACATAAGGTCCTTGAATTTGTTGATCTACAAAGCGAAACGGCGGCTCCCAATCACTGATAAGGGTGCGCCAAAAAAAAGGAATACCCATCAGTTTGATGCGATAATCAATGAGCGTACCGACGTGCATTTTGATAGGGCGAGGGGTGAGGAAAGAAAAATTCAGCTCAGGCGGCGTTACTTGATTGAGGTTTTCAGCACTGCTAAAAAATTCAAATACCTCTTCTAACGGACGATATAGTTTTGTTTCAGATTGAAAAAAGTGTGGCTTCATGATATTTTGTTTAATTTAAATGAAAAAACATTAAACAAAAAATAAAGTAAGAGGTTGTGATGGCTTTTATAATTGACTCAATTTAATTACATTGTTGGGAAATAATGCAAATACTGAGGGGTAAAAAGAAAGCCGCAAATGTATTGAACATTGCGGCTTTTCTATATAATATCGTATAAAATGTTGACTTACAATTCTTTACGCAAGCGAGCTACTGATATATTAAGCTGCTCACGATACTTTGCCACCGTGCGTCGAGCAATGTTATAGCCTTTTATTTGAAGCATACTTTTCAATTTCTCATCAGAATGAGGCTTGCGTTTACTTTCCGCTTGAATTATATCAGTCAAAATCTTTTTCACTTCTAATGTTGATACCTCATCACCATCACTCGTTTGGAGCGATTCTGAGAAAAAGTCTTTCAAACGCTTGGTGCCGAATTCTGTTTGTACATATTTTGAATTGGCTACGCGAGAAACCGTTGAAATATCCAGTGACGTCACATCTGCAATGTCTTTCAAAATCATCGGTCTGAGTCGCTTGGCATCGCCTGACAGAAAAAACTCATATTGATATTGTAAAATAGCATACATCGTTTTGAACATCGTCTGCTCGCGTTGACGGATAGCATCTATAAACCATTTAGCAGAATCAATTTTTTGCTTGATAAACATCACCGCTTCCTTCTGCATTCGGTCGCTGCGCTTGTCTATATGGGCATTTTTATAGGCTTTAAGCATTTCACGATAATGTTCGCTGATGCGAAGGTCAGGCACATTGCGGCTATCAACCGTCAATTCTAAACGACCATCTCTATTTTCAACAACAAAATCAGGTAAAATATATTGCATATTGCGCTCTTGCTCGCTTGCATGACCACTTGCCGGCTTAGGGTTCAGCTTAAGGATTTCATCCATCGCTGCTTTAAGCTGCTCTTCTGAAATATTCAACTGACGCTGCATTTTTTGATAATGCTTCTTCGTGAATTCATCGAAGTTGTCGTGGATAATACGGGCGGCAACGCGCATATTTTTCACACCTTCATCATCGAGGTCACCAAATTCTAATTTTTGACGAATCTGAAGCAAAAGGCATTCTTGAAGATTCCGCGCACCAATGCCAGGTGGGTCAAAGCGTTGAATTTTTTCCAACAAACGCTCCACTTCATGCTGAGTAGCTTCAATATTTTGTGCGAAAAGCAAATCATCCGTAATAGCCATCGTATCGCGGCGTAAATAACCATCGTCGTCAATAGAGCCGATAATTTGCATAGCAATGATTTTTTCACGCTCATCTTTGAGGCTAATCATGCCCAATTGCTGCTCCAAATATTCATGAAAACTATTTTCAACAGCAATAGGAATCGTTTTTTCTTCTTCATCGGGCGACTGGTTTTCGCCCTTGAGCTTATATACTGAGGGGTCATCCTCAATATATTTTTCCAGATAATCATCCAGCTCAAATTCGTCTTCGCGCACTATTGATTCATCCTCGTCGCGGAAATCATCGGGGGCTTCATCAGCGTATTTTTCTTCATTATCCGCTTCGCTTTCACTCTCAGTAGAAGTGAACGGTTCCTCGAAATCTTCCCCCGTTTCGAGTACTGGATTCGCTTCCAATTCTTCTTGAATGCGCTGCTCAATTGCTGTCGTCGGCAGTTGCAGAAGCTTCATCAATTGAATCTGCTGTGGCGAAAGTTTTTGTTGTTGCTTAAGGTATTGTCCTTGTCTTAGCATGGGATTTTAGTTTTGATTTAAGGAAATTACGTGTAGTTTCATAGCGATTGTTCCTTTTTTACCTAATCCCTTGCGATTTTTTTTTAAATCGGTCAGTAAAAATAAAAATTAGTTAAGTTTGTTTTTTTTAATCTATTTAAAACCTTTTAAAATTGAAAAATATTTTACAAGTTTACAGGAATTTATAGGACATTTCCAAATTCTCGGGGGGAGAAAAAAAAAATTTGTGACTTGTAAAAAGTAGGGTTTATATAAAAAATTGATTTTCAATGTTTTATAAAAATATTTTAAATAAATTTAATCTCGTAATTCCTTTCATCAAAAGACATGCCAAACGGATTTAATTTGATGATTTATATATAAATAAAAGACAATTGTTAACTAATTTCTTTACCTGAAACATTTTTAAAAACACCTATTTTCACGTTCGATACTGAGGGGTACTAAATTTAAATAAAAATAAAATTATATCAAAATGACCATCAATCAACGCCTTGCAGCACTTCGTCAACAATTGACAAAACATAATTTAGATGCTTACATTGTGCCTTCGGGCGACCCACACCAATCTGAATATCTTGCTCAACATTGGCAAAATCGAGTCTGGATTTCGGGCTTCACAGGCTCTATGGGTTATGCCGTTGTCACCCACGCGGATGCGGGAGTATGGACGGATAGCCGCTATTTTTTACAGTGCGAACAAGAGTTGAAAGGCACTGAATTCCAACTTCAAAAACAAATAGTTCAAGGCGCACCTGAATATCTGAACTGGCTCACCGAGCAGCTCCCAAAAGGTAGCCGCATCGGCTGCGATGGTGCTATGTTTTCTGTTGATCAAATCAGAAATATGCAGAAGGTTTTTGGCAAAGCCGGTATTGACCTCGTCACTGATGCCGACCTCATCACGCCGATTTGGAAAGACCGACCGATACTCTTGAGCAATCCCATTTTTGAGCACGATGCCCTATTTTCAGGTAGGACGCGCAAACAAAAACTGAAGGATATTCGCAGCAAAATGAAAGAAAAAGATGGCGATTTGCACCTCGTTTCTACGCTCGATGACATCGGGTGGACACTCAATCTGCGTGGCTCAGATGTGGAATGCAATCCTGTTTTCATCGCCTACCTCGTCATTTCAAAAGATAAATGCTACCTATTCGTTGACCCTTCACAAGTGCCTGAAGATTTGAAAACAGTTTTGAATAATGATAATATTTTCATCAAAAATTACAATTCCATAAGCGATTTTCTTTCACAACTCACTGATAAACAACGCATTATAGTTGATACAGGCAATCTCAATTTCAAACTTTTCAATGCGATTAAAAAGGCAGAAGTCATAGAAGCCGAAACGTTTTCAAGCCCCATGAAGGCGATGAAAAACAAAACGGAAATGAAATATATCCGTGAAGTAATGGTGAAAGATGGAGTTGCTCTCGTTAAAGCCTTTAGTTGGTTAGAGAAAACGCTGGATGAACGCCCTGTCAGTGAATTTGAAATGGCATCCATGATTGCTCAATATCGCAGCGACCAGCCTAATTATTTTGGCGAAAGTTTTTCTGCCATCATTGGTTACCAAAGTAATGGTGCACTTAATCATTACCATCCCACGCACGACAACTGCTCTATGATAAATAAACAAGGGATTTTGCTCATGGATTCAGGCGGTCAATACCTCGATGGTACAACGGATATTACGCGTACAATTGCCCTCAGCGAACCGACTGCCGAACAAAAACGCAATTATACCCTCGTTTTGAAAGGACATATTTCCATTGCTACATTAAAATTTCCTGCCGGGACGAAGGGCGTGCAGATGGACATCCTTGCGCGGATGCACCTTTGGCAGTATGGTTTAAATTATGGACATGGTACAGGTCATGGCGTAGGCTTTTTTATGAATGTACATGAGCCACCGCAAGGTATTGTGGCGGGCTTGAACTCACGTGGCACAACGCCGCATGAAATTGGGATGCTCACTTCCAATGAGCCGGGTTTTTATAAAGAAAGCGAATATGGCATCCGGATAGAAAATTTAGTCCTTTGCGTTGAAGCGGAGAAAACAGATTTTGCCCAGTTTTATAAGTTTGAAACAGTCACTTTATTTCCAATTGATACAACTTTAATATATAAGACTTTGCTGACGCGCTCTGAAAAGGCTTGGTTCAATGCTTATCACAAACGAGTGAATCAAAAACTGTCGCCTTATTTGAACGAAGAGGAGAAGGCTTGGCTATCAGAAAAATGTAAAAGAATTTAATATTGTATATTGTGTAAAAAGTCTTTGTTGAATTTAAAATTAGACTTACTTTTGCGAGCATTTTTAAAAAACTGGCTTTTTAAAAAATAAATAAAAAGATTAAATATGAGCGATCAAGGTGCAACTAATTACGACAGCAAAGGCAAATGCTTTGCTTATTTTATTATTTTTATCGTCCTATTTATCCTTCTTTGGGTATTTATGATTAATGGTAATTATAACTCTCTCGAACCTGTCAAGTAAGTAGATTGTAGATGTTTAGACATTAGATGAAATAGTTTGTTAAGTTATACCGAAAGCGAGTTTTGCCCAAATGGGATGTTGTTGTTCTGTTCTTTGAATAGGCGTCAAATTAT
>JAYTON010000181.1:0-7732 GCA_043747725.1 Saprospiraceae bacterium | reverse complement strand
GCAAATTGTAAATCACTAGCTGGGGTGACTGAATTCCATTTGTCTTTTTCGCCAATAGGAATAACTGCTTCATTGGTTAAAGGCATACCGATTCTTGATACTTGAATCCAATTGCCTGAAACCGAAGGTTTAGCTCCTGCTGCACTCAAAGTTCTGATTGCCGGACGGCTCGCTGAAGCCCAAACGCCGATAACAAAATCAGGGTCTAAGATATTAGCAGCCATTGCTACAGTTTTGCCTCCTTTTTGCAAAGTAGAAATAGGCACTTGAATAGCAATTGTATGGCAGTTGAATTTAGCTACACCGTCTCTTCCTGCTTTTCTAAAGCCGCCTAAGTCAAATGCACCACCTAAATCCACGAAAAATGGATCATCAACTGGTCCACAAAATACTTTTTCACCAGAAGTAGAAGTCGTAACAGCCGCTTGCATGAGAGCCGCATAATTAGTAGCACCTAACCCAGCTGCGCCTTGAATCGAACGCGGTCCAATATTGTTAGGTGGCACGACTCCAGCCGCTACAATCGTCGTGAACGACATGCCACTGTTGATGCTGCGCTCCAATTTATAAGTCGTTTTGATATTTTGCTTACCCAAACGAATATTAAAAAAAGTAGTCGCGTCTTCATTGACTTTAGTAAAAGTAAAACGGTAGATAATTTCTGCACCAGGTTTGGTCGCATCATTATCAATACTGATTTCATATCTGACATTTTCGCCAAAAGTAGCCCAGTTGGGTCCACCTTGTGGCAATTCAAAAGGAATATAATTAGCAATAATGGTAATCATATCAGGATTGTCAGGACTTCTGAAAGCATATAAATCTGTATTATCTGCCACAGGGTCGTTAGAAATCAAGGGCGCTTCTCTATGGCTCGAAGCCATGATAGCCGTACAGTTTACTAATAGAAACATCAGCACTGTACTGTATATTTTATTTAAAATAGATTTCATTATTTTTATTTTTTGTAATTTTTAAAGAATTAGGAGAAGTTAAATTGACCCCCTCAGTAAAATAGACAATAACCAATTAAAACCGTGCTTTTTCAGTGTAATCAAATCCTCTCCACGGCTGTTGTACATAAGGGAAAGAAGGTCTGAAAGTGGTATCATTTTGAGTAGGACCTGCTGTGAAGCCTAATACTTTTCCTAATCTAAAAGTCACAGGGCTGCCCGTTCCTTTATAATCGTCGTACCACAAGCCTATAGCCGCTAAAGCAACGCCACTCACCGCTTGTAATTCGATGGTCGTAACATCATCTTCCAATCTTCTTCCGTTCGGAAAACCATCCATATTCGGTATCATTTGGATAGTTGTATTTTGGTTGTATAAAGGGTCGGTCAAACCTAAAACAGCCGCACTAATAATACCTAAAGAACTAAACTTAGGGTCAGCCCGCGGCGTAGCTGGCACAGCCATATTCAAGCGCAACATATCGCCTAAAGTCGGTAAAAAGTTATTGATGAATGGTTTACCGGGGGCTAATGGGTTGCCATTTTTACCTGTTGCCAATTGATAAGGAGCTAAATTAGGAACGCCCGTATAAAAAATAGGCAACAAATCCACAGCCCGTGGGCTGACAGAATCGGGCAATAAAATAGTTCCAAAAATAGCATCATCTAAGGCAGTGCCTTTTACAGCAAGAGAACCTTTAAGCGGCCACAACCCCTTTTTACCATTTCTGAAATCAAAAGAACCCAACGATTTTGTTTGAATCCTTAACTCATTCAAAGACGGCACAGCACTTCCAAATTGAGAATCATCCATATATAAAGCCAATTCAGGATTGCTGAAATATTTAGCAAATTGCAAGTCATTAGCTGGTGTAGTGGCGTTCCATTTGTCTTTTTCACCTATTGGAATGATTGCTTCATTTGTCAAAGGCATACCCAAACGAGATACTTGCACCCAATTGCCTGTGTTAGTAGGTTCTGCGCCGTTAGCAACTAAAGTTTGAATTTCTTGACGGCTCGCAGTCGCCCACACGCCGATAACAAAATCACCATCTAAGATATTGGTAGCCATAGCCACCGTTTTACCTGCTTTTTGCAATGTAGAAACAGGTATTTGCATCACAATTGAATGTACATTAAATCTTGCAACACCATCTTTAGTCGGGTTAGTGCTGTTGCCTTGAGGGCGGAAGTTGCCCAAATCAAAAGCTCCAGCTAAGTCCACAAAAAATGGATCATCGGCAGGTCCGCAAAATATTTTTTCACCAGTAGTAGCCGTCGCAATAGCGCCTTGAACCAACTCGGTGTAACTACCTTTAGCCAATCCGGCAGCGCCTTGAATGGAGCGTGGACCAATATTTGGCGGCGGCACAACACCAGCCGTTACAACCGTTGTGAAGCTCATACCGCTGTTGATACTGCGCTCCAATTTGTAGGTCGTTTTAAGATTCTCTTTGCCTAATCGGATGTTGAAAAATGTGGTATTATCTTGATTCGCTTTCGTAAAAGTGAAACGGTAGATAATTTCTGCACCCGGCTTAGTCGCATCATTGTCAATATACACTTCATACCGAATGTTCTGACCGAATGAAGACCAGTTGGGTCCACCTTCAGGCAACTGAAACGGGATGTAATTCGCGATGATGGTAATAGAGTTAGGGTCATCGGGACTCTTGAAAGCATACAAATCGGTATTGTCTGCTAATGGATCGTCTGAAATCAAAGGGGCTTCTCGGTGACTTGAAGCAACACTGAGGTTCAAACTAAATGCTGAAAGCCCTAATACCATCAGGGCTTTTCTACAAAGTTTTGTAAAAAATGCTTTTTTCATTTTCGATTGTTTAATTAATTAACTACTGTATTAATAAAAATTATTTTTAATTTAATATCCTTACATACGGAGTTAAAACTTTTATGGTTTTTAGGTTTAGATTTTTTTTCAACTTGCACTTATGCTTCAATTGGATTATTTGAATGTCTAATTTTAAGGTGAGTATTATTGTTTTAAGGATTTAGAAGAAGACATTATTGAAAATACTGAGGGGTATATTTACTTTCAAATTCAAAATTAATCTTGTATTTTTGTTGAAAAAATTAAATAACATGACTGCAAGTATTGCCAAAATTCTACAAATTGATGAGAGAAATAAGAAATCCAAGCGATTCGTTTCACTTGAATCCTTTTTACGACGCTATCCAAACCGCAAAGATGGATTTAAATACGAATGGAATAATGGCATCATTGAGAAAACACCCCGAACTATGAATCGAGACCAATCTTTAATTCAAGAAGCTATTTTAGCTTATTTTTATGCTAATCCAACTTTCAGAAGACATGGCGGTTTTATAGTCGAATTGGATATGCTTATACCGGGTAGCAACCGTACACTTAGAGCAGATATGGCTTTTTTGAGTCGTCAACAAATGCTCAATTCTAAGAATGGTGACCTGTCAGTACCTGAATTTGTGATAGAAGTCATTTCAACTCATGATAAAATAAATGAAGTAGAAAAGAAATTGAATGAATATTTTGATAATGGCGTGAAAGTCGTGTGGCAAATCCTACCATTGACAGAAACCATTAAAATATATACATCCTCTAAAGATGTTAAAATTTGTAGGAAAGGCGATTCTTATTCTGCCGAAACGGTGATTCCTAATTTTTTGTTGAAAGCTGAAGATGTTTTCAATTAAATTTTTTTTTCTAAAAATTAAAATGCTTTGTAAGTCATTGATTTGCAAAGTATTTCTTTTAAAAACAATAGATAGCCTGTTTTAAAATGGATATTATTCAATTCATCGCTCATTTTCATCCATTGATTGTGCATTTGCCTATTGGCATATTGATTTTAAATCTTTTATTGATAATAGCCACCCGTTTTGAGCGGTGGGTAGCGTTCAAACCAGTCATTCCTTTTGTCTTATTTTGAGGAGCATTAAGTGCTATTATTTCATGCATAACAGGGTATCTAATTATCGTCGGGTGGTGATTATGATGTGCATTTATTGACCAATCATCTATGTATGGCTCATTGATTTTACCTTAAGAAGACGATTATCATATGCCACCCGGAGGCAAACCGCAACTCACTGAACAACAAATTCAACTCATTCATTGGTGGATTCTGAATGGGGCTTCATTCGATAAAACAGTGGATTGCTATCAATGGTGGTAAAAAATGGCTGTATCAATGCCTGATTCAATTTCATCAAAAAAATCGACTTCTAACTGAGGGGTTGTTTGTATTTAGTTTCTAAAAAATTTTCATAATTTTGCTCTATTAAGAGAGGGCGCAAATTTACTACACTTTATTAATTTCATTGAAATTTTTTTACAACTTATTGACTATCAAATGCTTATAAATAAAATGCTTTTTTTACTACAACAAATTGCCCTATTATCACAAATGTATTTCCCTTATGGGGGAAGAGGGGCAATTTTACTCCCCCTCAGTATTTTACTCTTTTTCACTCTCTCAAAAGCCGAAGCACAACAAGCAGTTAAGAAGAAATTGCCGACGCATCAAGAGGTTTTTAAAGAGAAAATGAAGCTACCAAAGCCAGCAACAATGTCGGAAGGCGTGGTCGAATTTGGCAAAACATTTTTGGGCAATCCTTATCCTAAATCTAACATCAATCCTAAACCCAATGCAGAAGGTAAGGTGCAATTGCAACCTATTTCTCAAGAGGTTTTGGTAGTGAATTTAAGGGTTTTTGATTGCGTTACCTTCGTTGAGAGCATGATAGCTTTAACGCAGACACGCCGTTCAAATATGCCAAATTTTGAAGTTTTCAAGCAAAATATAGCAAAGTTGCGCTATCGAAACGCTGAGATTGACTATGCCGCTCGGTTGCATTACTTTTCAGATTGGCTTTTTGAAAATGAAAAACGAGGCATTTTAAAAAATATTACGAAGGAAATAGGCGGCGAGATTTTGAATAAAACAATCTTTTATATGAGCTATAAAAAAGATACGCTCTATGGCAATATGGCTGACCCGACCACTTACAATAAGATGGTTGCTGTTGAAAATGACATCACCAACAGGGAGAAATTTTATATCCCTAAAGACAAAGTGGCTGATATAGAATCCAATATCAAAAACGGCGACATTATAGCTATCACTAACCGCCTTGAAGGCATGGACATGGCGCACGTAGGTATCGCTATCAGGCAAAACGGACGCATATATATGATGCACGCATCTTCGCAATTCCACCAAGTAGTAATGACCGATGTGCCTTTAGCCGATTATTTAGCTCGCAATAAAGGGCAAACTGGCATTATGGTAGGGCGATTGATAGATTAAATATTAAATAATCCTTTCCATAAGTTAACAAAGTTAACAACTTTTGGAAAGGTATTAATCAAACTTCCAAACTACAAATACCTCTCACAAATCAAATTCAAATGGTGCTGCTCATGCCCAACGAGGATATGAGGGAAAGCACTCACAATCATTTTTCCACCATTAGCAGTGCCCGTTCGTTGGTATGCTTCTTTATTCAACCCTGCAAAAAAACCAATGGTTGATTTTCGGAGCAATGTATATTCTTTCAAAATATCTTTTATACTGCGTTCATTCGCACCTGAAAATGGCGCATAGGTATTTTCGTCAAAACCCGCCAATTCCGTCGCGTCATTCCTTGAAAAGCGTAGAGCGCGATAAGCGAAAATGCGTTCGGCATCCATCAAATGCACTAACACTTCTTTAATAGTCCACTTGCCTAAGGCGTAGCGATAAGTGAGTTTATCTTTTGGAAGCGATTTGAAAAAGGCTATTGTAGATTTCATGTTTTTTTTCAAATGCTTCAATGGTTTATCGTCATCGGGCGATAAATTGATGTAAGTATCATAAAAAGCGAGGTATTCACCTGAATTGGGTTTTTGAATTTTTTTCATAAATGGATTTTGATAATTGATTTGATAATGAAATGGTAGAGGATTTTAATTCTTCAAAAGAAGAAATAGAGAGACGAAGATAAATTATTTTTTTACCTCTTGGTTGCTTCGTACCTCGCAATAACAAATTTTTTAATAAAAAGGCGATAAATTTTCATATTTGTTACAATGTCAATGTTTTATCAATTATTTAAAAAATAATATTTGTTATAAAATTATTTTTAATAAACCTAAAAATTATCAGTGAAAGCATTATTTTAGCATTTTATTAAAAGCCAATAGAAAATATTCCTCCTTGAATATCAGTTTAATAAATCATAATACAACCCATATATACTTCAATATGTCATTTATACTGAGGGGGTAATTGGAAAGTAATCATAAACGAAATAGTAACCAATAACAAAATAATTATTAAATTTTATGCACAACATACTATTGTTCTTTCAAGGCGGCGCTGCTGCCACAAATGCAGCTGAACCGGTAGGTCAGGAAAGCATGTTTGAATTACTTTCGCACAGTACATTTGGTCTAATCATCATGATTTGCCTTTTGATCATGTCCGTTATTGCAGTCACGATTTTTATCAGTCGCTATTTGACGATTCAAAAATCAAGTCAAATCGATGAAGGTTTTATGAATAACATTAGAGCGCATGTTCAAAATGGCAATATCGGTGCTGCTCGCGCCTTGTGCCAAAGTACGGATTCACCTGTAGCGCGGATGGTTGAAAAAGGCTTGATGCGAATTGGTAAACCCCTCGACGACATTGAACACGCGATCGAAAACGTGGGTCGCCTCGAAATTTTTAAACTAGAGAAAAACTCTAATGTTTTGTCCATCATTGCAGGTGTTGCTCCAATGTTTGGATTTTTAGGTACAATTGCGGGTATGATTCAAACGTTCAAAGACCTTTCAACAGCGGATAACCTCTCGATTAGTACCATTTCAGGTGGTATCTATATCAAGATGTTTACGTCGGCAACGGGTTTGATTGTGGGTATTTTTGCATTCATTGCCTTCAGTTACCTCAATTCGATGATTGACCGCATCGTGAATAAAATGGAAACCAGTACATTTGAATTCATTGACTTACTCCAAGAGCCATCGGCATAAATTTGAACGACAATGTCATTAAGAAAAAAGAAAAAACATGCTGCTGAGGTCAATATGTCGTCTATGACGGACATTATCTTTATGTTGCTGATATTCTTTATGTTGACTTCTACGCTGATCAAATATTTACCGTTCAAGCTGCCAGAGTCAAATCAAAGAACGAATGCAAAGATAAAAACCACTGTCGGCATTGAAAAAAATGGCAGATTGACTGTCAATGATAAGTCAGTTAATATCAATCAATTGGAAGCCTTACTACGGGCTTCGCTCGCTATCTCTTCTGATAAAGCCAGCCCAACCATTACGATAGCTGCTGAAGTAGGGGTGCCATTTGAGCAAGTAACTAAGGTGATGGCAATAGCGAATAGATTGAAAGCAAGAACTATTTTGGCAACTGCGCCGATAGAATAATTTTTTTTGAATCTAATATCTAACGTCTATATTTCTAACATCTATTTAAATATGAGATTACGTGAAAAAAAAGAGCTGAGCGGTGAAATGGGGATGACATCCATGACGGATATTATCTTCATTTTGTTGATTTTCTTTATGATGGTTTCTACCATGACGCATCCGAGTGCGTTGAATCTTTCGCTGCCGGGCAACTCTAAAACATCAACAAAGCCTATAAAAACGGAACGTTTAGATGATATTGGTATCACAGCCAGTGGTAATTTCATATTTAACAATGTGACAACACCTTTGGATAAAATAAAAGGTTATTTAATGCGTAATAAGATGAAGAAAAAGGACTACAAAG
>JAYTON010000180.1:0-3062 GCA_043747725.1 Saprospiraceae bacterium | reverse complement strand
TCTAATCTCGACATGGGCGTATTGGGGGTAATAGCTTTTTCAGAAAAATTAGCCAAAGCCTTTTCACGCACCTTGAGCATATTTTTAAGTTCCGAAACGGCATCTTTTCCATTGTCCCAAAGATGGGCTAAAGGGTGCATCCCATCCGCTGCCCTTGAATCAACATCTGAAATGAAAAGCAAGCCCTTTGCAGTATTTTCTTCTAAAATGCCATTGAGTGCAGCATTTTCATCCACATTTTTAGGGAAATCTTGATAGCCATAAAGGATAGCGCGTTTGTCCCACTCCCCTATTTCATTGGTGTAAACTTTACTAAAATCCAACTCACCTTTCTCATTCAATAATACTGAGGGGTGCGGATAATCCATTACCGAAGCACGGTCATTCACGCTCGATGCGTAATTATGCATCAAACCTAAGGTATGCCCTATTTCATGCGCGGCGAGTTGACGAAGCCTTTGCAAAGCAGCCGTTTTCATAGTTTCAGGGGCTGGTTTACCCGTTTCGTAAGGCGAAAGCAGTCCTGTAAAAATCAAATAATCTTGTCGAACCCGCAACGAACCGAGCGTCACTTGTCCTTTAATAATCTCTCCCGTGCGCGGATCAGAAACCGATGCGCCATAACTCCAACCGCGTGTGGAACGATGCACCCAATTAATGGTATTGTAGCGCACATCCATCGGGTCGGCATCATCGGGCAGTATTTTTACTTGAAAAGCATCTTTATAACCTGCCGCTTCAAAGGCTTGATTCCACCATTTTGCCCCATCGAGCAAAGCGGAGCGAATGGGTTCGGGTGTACCATTATCCAGGTAATAAACGATGGGTTTCACGGGTTCACTCATGGCAGCAGTCGGGTCTTTCTTTTTCAACCGATGCCGAGATATGAGTATTTTTTCAATCGGTTCTGAAATCGGGCTGCTGTAATCGAAATAAGACGGACCGAAATACCCACTCCGAATATCATAGCGGCGCGGCTTATAATCCGCATCGGGCAGTTGCACAAATGAATGGTGCATCCTCACAGAAAAGGCTTCTACTGAGGGGGCAACCGCTTGAACAAAACGCCCTGCATCGCTGCCGCCGACAAAGGTAATCGTCGCCTCAAATTCTGAATTTTGAGGAAAATTGCGCGTATTGGGCAAATAAATGGCTGAACGCGGCTCATTAAAAGCGTAC
Organism: Saprospiraceae bacterium; assembly: GCA_043747725.1. Taxonomy (GTDB): domain Bacteria; phylum Bacteroidota; class Bacteroidia; order Chitinophagales; family Saprospiraceae; genus JAAFJT01. The sequence goes on along the minus strand of JAYTON010000180.1, from coordinate 1,883 downwards.
GTGCCTTGCTTCAAATTTTTGATTCTATCCACCACGCCATGTGCATCTCTAATAAAAAACGGCGTAGCATCCACCAGCACTTTATCGCCCTCATCTTCCTCCACCGCAAAACTCCACAGCACGGATTCCGCAAAGGAATTTTTAACCGCTCGTTGCTCATTTTTATCGCTGCTCAAAGCCCGATAATCATAATTTGGCTGAATCATCAGCACTTTTTTACCGATTTTATTGAAAGAGACGATGCGTGATGCCCCTATTTGACCCCTATCCAAGCCAATATCGTTAGAACCTAAACCAGCAGGCAGGGAATTGACATACAGTATTTCTTTATCAAATTTATCAATCAACAGCCAAATTTTGCCATTGGCATTGTCCCACCAAAAGTTGAAATAGCCTTCGTAGGCTTTCATATTTTTGGTTTTTTCAGCAATTTTAGTTTGGCTGTGCGCTGAAAGGCTGAGGCTAATAAAAAGCAGGAGTAAGAGATTTCTCATTTTAGGCTTGTTTAGATTATTTTCAAAAAGATTTTACTGAGGGGTTTCTCGCAGACGATTAAGTTTATCTTCTTTATAAATTTTTTATTGCTATTTTACATAGTTTGAATGTATCTTTGCAACGGGTCGGCAACGTCTGAAATCTGAGTTCTATTCGGCGAAGGGTATCCTTCTTAGGGCGATTGAGGACCTTTTTTTATTTGATTTATTTCAGTTAATGGATTTGTAGTATTGAAAATTAAAGCGGCACTTACGCCGCTTTTTTTATTGTATAAATCTACAATAGACGTAATTTTATCAGATATATAATCATAAAATCGCGTCTCCCCTTGTTCAAAAACCCTTTGTATTGACCAACAAAAATAATCAACGACTGATAACAAAGGTTCATCTTTAAATTTTTTGATATTAAATTGTACGTTTGTCAAAGGAGTGTCCATTGGGTTTGCCGATGTAAAACGGTTTTTGGCTTTTGTAAGTGCTAAATTAAGAGTGTGAACATTTGTACTATTACTCAATTCTGAAATGTTTAATACAAGTCTATCATGTTCCATCAAGTTATTTTTGATAAGATGTGATAAAAGGTCAGCATAGAACTCATTGTCTTTACTGTTATGTTTTCGTTCAAAAATTTGTATGTCTTTTTGTCCAACGATGGCTTCAAAAGAGCAATTAAATGATAGAATAATATCAAAAAATTATTTTCTCAATTCTGCCAAATCATCTTTCGCATGGAAGTAAAATCCACCTTTATTAACTCTTTTAACTACACTTGGCACTTTTCGATAATATGGGCTATTTTCCACTTTTTGTTGCGCGTCAATGATAACTTGACGGACTATATTTATATCCTCATCAAAACGCACCATGCCAAGTATAAAAGCATTACTAACACCATATCCTCCCAAGATAGGAATACGCCCTTTTCCATAAAAAGTAGCATCACCTGCTTCATCTAAAAAACGGTGATAGGTGTGTAAGGCTGGTTTTTCAGGTGTCATAATATTTTAGGCTTATTTAGATTATTTTAATGATGCCTAAAAATAGTGAAAGGTCTTTGATAATGCGAATAATGGGTTGAAATATCTTATTCAACGCAGACTAAAACTTACTTTTAAAATTTGATAATAATGATTCAATTTCTTCCTTTTTACTGATGGCAAATCTATAGTCCTCTTTATACGTATTAGATAATTTGCTTAAAATATTAAATTCAGAAATGTTACCTACTATTTTTTCTTTAAGAAAAAAATCAATGATACGTAAATCCTTAGTTTTCCCAAATTGGAATTCGACTCCATTTTCTAATCCATAAATAAATAATTCTTTAAGTTGCTCACCTGTGAAATCTCTAATAGCTTCTAAAGTGTCATCGTACACACATTTTAA